>JAICJW010000182.1 GCA_025928215.1 Chloroflexia bacterium
CATCCGGCGGGCCGATCACGAAGGACAATACGAGCGTCGAGTATTACTGCACGATCTTCACCCTCGCGGACTCGCCGCGGGAAAAAGGCATCCTCTGGGCCGGCTCGGACGACGGCCTCGTCCACATCACCCGTGATGGCGGCGCGACATGGAAGAACGTCACACCAAAGGACTTGCCGGAATGGGCGATGATCTCGATTATCGAACCCTCGCCGCACGACGCGGGGGCGGCCTTCATCGCCGCCACTCGCTACAAGTCGGATGATTTCGCGCCCTATCTCTATCGAACGACCGACTACGGCCAAACATGGGTGAAGATCACGGACGGCATCGCGGCAAACGCCTTCACTCGCGTCATCCGTGCCGATCCCGACCGGAAGGGGCTGCTCTACGCGGGGACGGAGACGGGCCTCTACGTCTCCTTCGATGATGGCGCGCGCTGGCAATCGTTGCAAGCCAATCTCCCCGTCGTGCCGATCCACGACCTCGCGGTGAAGAATCAAGACCTCGTTGCCGCCACACATGGCCGCGCCTTCTGGATTCTCGATGATCTCACACCACTCCATCAGATGATGGACGGTATCACGCAGGATGCCGCGCATCTCTTCGCTCCGCGCCCAACGATCCGCTTCAAGAGCGGCCTGCGCCGCTTCCATGCCGGCGGCCCGGCCCAGGGCTACCTCTCCGTTGGCGGCCTCGCCGTCACGACCTGGCAGGACCCGAAACCCGGCAGCCCCCTCACCTTCTTCGAGGCAGGCCGCAACCCCACCGATGGCGTCGTCATCAATTACTTCCTCAAGGAGAAGCCAGACGCGCCAATCTCCCTCACTTTCCTCAACGCGAGCGGCGACGAAATCAAGACCTTTAAGAGCGAGGAAACCAAAGAGGTAAGGGTGCATCGTGATGCGCCCTCTCCAGGCAGCGAGAAAAAGGGTGGTCACGAAGAAAAGAAGGAGCCGAAGGTTCCGGCGGAGGCCGGGATGAACCGCTTCGTCTGGAATATGCGCTACCCGGATGCGACGAATGTGCCGGGGGCGATCTTCTGGGCGGGCGGCGTGGACGGGCCGGTTGCCGCGCCCGGTCAGTATCAGGCGCGCCTGACGGTCGGGGACGCAACCCAGACCGTTCCCTTTGAGATTCGCAAGGACCCGCGCATTGCGGCGACCCAGGCGGACCTCGACGCCCAATTCGACCTGCTGCTGAAAATCCGCGATCAACTGACGCGGACGAGCGAGGGCATCAACCGGCTGCGCAATGTCCGCACGCAGGTCGAGGGCTGGGAGAAGCGCATCGAGGGGCGAAAGGACGCCGATGACGTCCGCACAGCGGCGACCGCCCTGAAGACGGCGCTCACCGAGATCGAGGAGGAACTGATTCAGGTCCGCTCCAAGGCGCTGGAAGATCCGCTGAACTTCCCGGTCAAACTGAACAATAAACTGGCGACCCTCTCCGGCGCGGTGGCGAGTGCGGATACCGCCCCCGCCCGGCAGACCTACGCGGTCTACGACGACCTTTCTACCAAGATCGGCCTCCATCTCATCACCCTCGCGACGGTGGTTGAGACGGACGTCGCGCAGTTCAACCAACTGGTGAGCAAATTGAGCGTCCCCGCTATCGTGCCACGAACGGAGTAACGGTCAAACAGGGCGCGCGTGGACGTGATGGGGAGTTGCCGGGCAACCCCCCATCACGTCCACATTGTATAATTATTGGATGTCGCATCACGTTTTGTCCCTGATGCACGTTATAACGCATGAATGCATGATTTCGCATGGGGAATATATAGAGAGATACTGATAGTAGCCGTGGCCGATTCTGACCCGAACGAACGATTTAGTCGCCATCGGTTCCGGGGTCTTGATCCGAAATCGGTCGAGCGATGGGCAATCAACATTGAAAACGAAAATACCGGATTGCGCGGTCAGGTCGCGGCGCTTGAGACGCGCGTGATGGAGGCGGACGCCTTCTCGGAGGATGCCGTCAAGGAGATGATTGCGCTTCAGGAAATCGTCAAACAGACGGAGGCGCAACAGGAGATGTTCGCCACCCGCCAGCGTCTGTTCCGCGACGAAGCGGCGCAGATCGTCCACGATGCGTGGGCGGAAGCGAGTGTCGTCCGCGCGCAAACCCAGCAGATGCGAGACCGGACGCAGGCGCAGCTCGACGCGGCGCGAGCGACGCACGCGCACCATCTCGACGCGATGCGCGGCAAGGTGAGGGAGGAGATCGAGACGGCGATTGACCAGGTCCGCGCGGTGCTGGCCGCGGAGTGTGAGGAACATCAATCCCGCATTGCCGCCGAGCGCGTGGAGCATCAATCACATATCGCCGCGCTGGAAAGCGAGCGGCGCCGCATCATCGCGGAGATCGAGGCATGTACCACCAGTCTGCTCGACCGGATCGCGCCGCTCAAGCAACCCCTGTCGGACGCGGAGCCGGAGGCCGGCGACGCAGGGGCGACCATACAGCCCGTGCATGATGCGACGGAAGCGTTGACCGTACTCGTTACGACGATGCGGCGATCACTCGAAACGCCGGTTGCCGCCTGGGAACCGACCGGGGTGATTGAGATGTTTCCTGCTGAAGTCGCTCAGTAGCATCGTCCCGGCAGGATGATCCCACTCACGGTAGGCGCCGGGACCGGCGTTGGTTGAAGGTGAACCCACCACCAATCAGAATGAGGGCAATGACGGCGATCACCAATAGGGCGGTAATGCGCGGTCTGCCGCTGGTGGACTGGCTACCCGCCGGGAGATTCGCCGACCCGCCCGCGATGGTCGGCGCGAGTGTCGCCGCCGAAATGCCGGGGGCTGCTGGTGTGCTTACCGCCCCACCGGTCGTTGGCGTCGGTGCCTGTGCGATCACACTCATCGCGCACGCGCCATACGCAGCGGCGATGAGCACGGTGGCCCCGATCACATGCCACCGGCGCGATATGTTGGTCCAGATATTCATGCATCCCCCGTTTGTCTGGCCGTCTCAACGTCTCCGAAGAAGATCCATTGCACACCGGGTGCCATCCCTGAGATGAATGTATTCGGCACCCGGTTCGGCGGGGGTTATGGGGAAGAATTGGCGAGCACAGCGAGCGGACTGCTGGAGCGAGTCGGCCCCGGCATGATTTCTGCGAGTACTCACATGGAATATTGGCACCCTATTCACCGCCAAAGGAGAAGCCTCACTATGCCCCCGATTCGCACCCGCCTGTTCCCTGCCATGCTCGGCCTTCTACTCGCGCTCACGTTGAGCGCCTGCAGCCTCGGTTCGTCGTCCTCAACAATGGTCGCGCCCAGCCCAACAACGGCTCCATCATCCAGTTCGGCAACATCCGCGACGACTGTTCCCACGGCGAGCGCGGCAACGACCGCCCCCACGACCGCTTCCACAACTGCCCCGGTCGCGACGACCGCGAGTAACGCGACGACGGCAAGCGCGACGACCACGGGAGGCACGACGACCGCGAATGCCTCCGCGAGCACTACGCCGGCCACGAGTCTGATCAGCGCCCCCATCGGGGCAGGCGGCCAGCCGCTCTCCGTCGCGCAGATCAACCAGAAAGTGCGCCCGGCGGTCGTGCAAGTCACGAATAACCAGAAAGCGCAGGGGCGCTTCGGCGCCGCGAATGGCGCGGTCGTTCCCGCCGGTGTTGGCACCGGATTTATCTTCGACAAGCGCGGCTATATCCTGACGAATAACCACGTCGTGGAAGGCGCGACGACGCTCACAGTCGCGACGACGGACAACAAGACCTACGACGCCAAGATCGTCGGCACCTATCCGCAGGGCGATCTCGCGGTGATCCAGATTAACGGCAACGGCGATCTCCCGACGGTCGCGCTCGGCGATTCGAACAAGTTGCAGGTGGGTGATCCGGTCGTCGCCATTGGCAACGCACTCGCCCTTCAAGGCGGCCCGACCGTCACATCGGGCGTCGTCTCGGCGCTCGGCCGTGTGGAGCAGGAACCGGGCAACGGCCCGAACAGCGCCGGCGGTGTCTTCCTCGTTGATCTGATCCAGACGGACGCGGCAATCAATCCCGGCAATAGCGGCGGGCCGCTCCTGAATGCGGCGGGGGAGGTCGTTGGCATCAACACGCTGGGCAGCACGCAGGCGCAAGGGATTGGCTTCGCCATCTCGATCAACTCCGCCAAGCCCGTCGCTGATGCGCTGATCGCGGGCCAGCCGGTGCCGCGCCCCTTCGTCGGCATCTCGACCGGCTCGCTCAACCCGCAGCAGGACGCGCAACTGAAACTGCCCGCGAACACGGGCGTCGGCGTTGCCAGTGTGGTATCGGGGTCGCCCGCCGATAAAGCGGGGGTGCAGATTAACGACATCATCATCAAGTTCGACGGCCAGACCGTGAAGGGCGAAGAGGGTTTCGTCGGCTTCCTGCTCGCGCACAAGCCGGGCGACACCGTAACCTTTACCGTCCTCCGCAACGGTCAACAGCAAGACCTGAAGATCACACTCGGGCAAGCGCCGACGCAGTAAACGGGCCGGTTTCCTCCCTCCAACCCCCTCCCGAGACGGGAGGGGGCCTTTTTTGCGGAAGCAAAAGCGCGGTGGCATTCTCTCCGCGCGCGGTACGTTACACTCCTCTTGGTGCGTCGGTTACGCTGCGATGAAGAGGAATGCTGATGACGGCCACACCTTCGGTTCCTACGGACGATGCGCAGCCGGGCGACCCGCCGCGCCGGACGGTCGCGGCGCATTACCGGCGGCAGATCCGCGGGACAGGCCGCGAAGCGCGATTCCTGATCGCGCTGGCGTTCTTCATCACCTTCGGCATCGTCCGGTTCATCACCTACGCGATCCGCTACCATTGGCTCCCCTTTTTGCATGACAACGTCACGAAGAACGGCCTCCACATCCATCATTTCGTCTACGGGATCGTCGTTCTGCTCGTCGTTGGCTACCTCGCGCTCGCCTTCCCGGAACGGCAGGGTAAGCGGCTGATCGCCCTCTCGCTGCTCTATGGCATCGCCGCCGCGCTGACGCTGGACGAGTTCGCGATCTGGCTCAATTTGCGGGATGTCTATTGGGCGAAGCAGGGGCGCGAGAGCCTCGATGCGGTGGCGATTGTCGCCGCGCTCTTCCTGATTGCCAGCACGGGCGCGCCCTTCTGGTCCGAGCTCTGGCGTGACTGGATGCGGCGCGGATGATATGTGTTCATCCCTTGCTGACCGTGAAATCTCGCGCTGGCATGACGCTTGCATGTGGCTAGGCGATTCGGGTGCTATCTTTACGATAGTCAACGACGCATGCAACGATCCCGATTGGGACTGAGGGAAGACAGATTCCGTCGTATGACGAGAAAGGACAGACGCCGACTATGACGATCTCTCAGCGTCCGCCCACGCTGCCGGATGACGAGGAAAAACACGGCGACGACTCCGCGCATCATGACGAGCGCGACCCGGCACTCGAACCGTCGATCACTGAGGGTTCGCTCGACGACTCCACCCCCGAACAGGACCATCGCCTCGGCGACCGGCGAAAAGGCGAGCAACCGAAGAGCATCAAGAAGTTTCTCAATGTCCTCGGCCCCGGCCTGATTACCGGCGCATCGGACGATGACCCATCGGGTGTCGGCACCTATTCCACGGCGGGCGCGGCAACGGGCTACCGCTATCTCTGGACCGCGATTATCACCTATCCGCTCCAGGCAGCCATCCAGGGGATGTGTGCCCGCATCGGCCAGGTAAGCGGCAAGGGGCTTGCGGCGACGATCAAGCAGCACTACCCCAAAGGGGTGCTCTATCCGATTGTCATCCTCCTCATCGCTGCCAATACCTTCAACGTTGGCGCGGACCTCGCTGCGATCGCCGCCGGGATCAATCTGCTCGTGCCAATCCCGATTCTCGTACTCATCCCGCCCATCGCGGTCGGCTTGGTTCTGCTTCAGGTGTTCGCCAAATATCAGATGATTAACCGCATCTTCAAGTGGCTCTGCCTCGCGCTGCTCGCCTATATCGCGACGGCATTCGTCTCGCACGCGAACCTCGTGGATGTCGCCAAAGGGACTTTTATTCCGAAACTGCCACGCACGAAGGACGACATTAACCTGATGATCGCCATTCTCGGCACGACCATCTCCCCGTACCTCTTCTTCTGGCAGGCGGGACAGGAGATCGAGGAGCAGAAGGCCGAGGGCAAGACGACCGTCGCCGAGCGACAGGGCGCCTCCCGCACGGAGGTCGCGAACCGCAAACTGGATGTCAACCTCGGCATGCTCGCCTCGAACCTCGTGATGTACTTCATTATCCTGACGACGGCCGCTACGCTGCACGCGCATGGCAAAACGGACGTCAGTTCGGCGGCGGACGCCGCATCCGCGCTGCAACCGCTGGTCGGTTCGTTCGGCAAGGTCCTTTTCGCCGTCGGCATCATCGGCGCGGGGTTGCTCGCCATCCCGGTGCTCACCGGCTCGACGGGCTATACCGTCTCAGAGGCGTTCGGCTGGCGGCACGGGCTGGATGAGAAGGTGACGCGGGCGAAGGGCTTTTACGGCATCATCATCGCGAGCACCCTCGTTGGGATGCTCTTCAATTTCTTCGGCCTCGACCCAATCAAGGCCCTCGTCTACAGCGCGGTGATCAACGGTGTCACGTCGCCGCCCTTGCTCCTCCTGATCGTCATGCTCGCCAACCGCCGGTCGGTGATGGGCAAATTCACGAACCGCCCATGGAGCAATATCTTCGGCTGGGCGGCCGTTGTGCTCATGTCCATTGCGACTGTCGCCTACTTCGTAACCCTCTTTATCTAAGGAGAACAACCACTAATGACGGAACAAGAACGAATTACCCCGGATGTTACCTCCGTGACGATTGGTGAAGGCGCGGATGTCTACGGTAGTGACGGGGAAAAGTGGGGCCGCGTCGCCGCTGTCGGCGCGAAATACCTGACGATCGCCGAGGGGATACTCGGGCAGCGAGAGTATTACCTGCCGATTAACCTCGTCGCGTGTGGGGATGATGACCGCGTCGAACTGACGGTACCGCTGGAAGAAGCGAAAGTCCAGGCAATGGATGAAGAACCAGCGGATGAACCAATCTATACTGACAGCGAAAAGATTCCCGAACACGAGATGGAAACCGCTGCCGTCCCTACGCCAGCAGAGAACACACGCGCCGAGTAATCCACCCTCACCCCCGGCCCCTCTCCAGTGCTTGGCAGCAATGGAGAGGGGTGACTTGTCACATGTGCCGTGGCCTTCCCCGACCACCCCGACCTTCTGAAGATTGCTCCCCTCTCCTTTGCCATGAGGCACAGGAGAGGGGGTGGGGGGTGAGGTTGCTCCCGAAAGCGGGCTTGTGCATTTTCAAACAATCGGTTGTGCGGTATCATACGAGCAGCATTGTTCGGACGTTGGCGGCCGCTCGCGGCGCCATGCCAAGCCGGGGGGAAATCAGTGCCAGGAAGTTATCTCGGCCTTCTCATCCTCGCGGGGATCGCCTTCCTCTTCGCCGTCGCCGTCCTCACCGTCTCAACGTTGCTCGGGCAGAAGCGGCGCGGCGGTACGAGCCTGCCCTATGAGAGCGGCGTCGCGGAGGCGGTTTCCGCGCCGGGGCGGCAGCGGCTGCCGGTGCGCTACTACCGCGTGGCGCTCCTCTTTCTCATCTTCGATGTGGAGGCGATCTTCGTCTATCCGTGGGCGGTGACCTACCGCACACTTGGCACCTACGCGCTCGGGGAGATGTTCGTTTTCCTGGGCATTTTGCTTTTCGGGTACTGGTATGCGCGCAAGCGCGGAGGTCTCGAATGGGAGTAGCACCCGCACACAGCAAAGATGGCGCGCCGGGCGTCATGCTCACCCGCCTCGCCGATTGGGGGCGAGCCAACTCGCTCTGGCCGCTCACCTTCGGTCTCGCCTGCTGCGCGATCGAGATGATTACGACCACCGGCTCGACCCACGATGTCTCGCGGTTCGGCGCGGAAGTCTTCCGCGCGTCGCCGCGTCAGGCTGACCTGATGATCGTCGCGGGGCGTGTCTCGACCAAAATGGCCCCCGTCCTGCGGCAACTGTACGATCAGATGCCGGAGCCGAAATGGGTGATCGCGATGGGCGACTGCGCTTCCTGCGGCGGTATCTTCAACAACTACGCGGTCGTGCAGGGCGTGGATCAGATCGTGCCGGTGGATATGTACGTTCCCGGCTGCCCACCCCGCCCCGAAGCGCTGATGGATTCGATCATCAAATTGCAGGAACGCATCAAGGCAGGGGCCGCATGACATTACCCGACCCGGCGCTGCATGACGCCCTCGCGGCGCGCGGCGATACGCTCCTTGCGTGGGACGAAGAGCGGGGCGAGGCGTCCGCGACCATCACACCCGACGCGCTCACTGAAACTGCCGCGTGGCTGAAGGAGACGCAGGGGTTCGCGCGCCTGTCGGACATCACGGCGATTGACACGCTCCGCTACCCGGTGGCGATGCCCGGGCAGATCGCGCGCGGCACGCCGCGCTTCGGTATCATCTACCACCTCGCCGCGCGGCCACCGGGCGCGGTGCGGTTGCGGCTGCGCGTCTTTGTGCCAGAGAATGACGCAGTCGTGTCCTCCCTTGTACCGCTCTGGCCCGGCGCCAATTTCTTCGAGCGGGAAATCTACGACCTGATGGGGATCACCTTTCGCGGCCATCCCGATCTGCGCCGCATTATGCTCGCGGAAGAATGGGTCGGTCATCCGCTCCGCAAGGATATGAG
>JAICJW010000275.1 GCA_025928215.1 Chloroflexia bacterium
ACATCGGCGAGCGTCACCTTTTTGTCCGGCACGCCCTTCACTTGCACGTTTTCGCCGACAATTTCGAGGTCCTCGACGGAGGCTTCCAACTCCTGCGCGACGATGGCAAGCGCCTGCTTGCGCGCCTCGACAGCGGCTTCGAGCACCGCCTTACCGACGGTGTAGGTGATCTGGCTGCCGCCGCTGCCGGGAGAGTGCGGCGCGGCCTCGGTGTCGCTAATCACGACGCGCACTTTGTCCGCTGGGATGCCGAAGGCCTCGGCGGCGATCATCGCGAAGGTCGTCGTCTGCCCCGTCAGGTCCACCGCGCCGACGCTGATCGTCAGCGTACCGCCCGGATCCATCCGGCAGGCGGCGGCGGCGGGGCCTTTGCCACCGGGCCAGCCGCCCGCGGCGATGCCGACGCCCTCATTCGCTGGCAGGTTGTGCCGGTTCTGCCAGAGCGGGTGCGCCTTCAGTTTCTCCAGGCACTCGACGAGACCGACGCGCGGCCACGGGTTGCCGTCCGGCCAGAGATCGCCCTCGACGATGGCGTTCTTCAGGCGCAGATCGAGCGGGTCCATGCCCAGTTTGTCGGCGAGGTCGTCCATCTGCGATTCAATCGCGAAACTGGCGTGCGGCGCGCCCGGCGCGCGGTACGCGCCGACACCCGGCTTGTTCGTAACGACTTCGTAGCCACGAATGTCGAGATGCGGGAAGCGATACCAACCGCCGACAAGGAGACAGGCGATGCCGAGCGCGGAACCGGCATACGCGCCGGTGTCGAAGATGACGCGCGCTTGCATCGCGGTCAGCGTGCCGTCCTTCTTCGCGCCCGTCTTGCATTCGATCACGGCATATGGCGATGGGTTCGCGGCAAGGAAATCCTCGCCACGCGAGTATTGCAGCCGGACGGGGCGATTCGTCTTCTTGACGAGCGACGCGACGAAGGGTTCGATCACGACGTACTTCGCACCGAAGCCGCCGCCGACTGTCATCGCGACGCAGCGCACCTTGTTCGTTGGCAGATCGAGCGCCTTCGCCACCTCGTCGCGCGTCATGAACTGCGCCTGCGTGCTCGTGTAGACCGTCACACCGTCGGTCACGGGATCGGGAACGATCACGCACGACTGCGTCTCCAGGTAGCCTTGATGGACACCGGCGATTTTGTAGGTATCCTCAACGATGACATCCGCCTCGCGGAAGCCCTGCGCGACATCGCCACGCTTGAAATGGAGGGTGTTCGAGACATTGTCGTGCAGGTCCTCGTGCTCCTCCTCGTCCTCGCTGGCGTTGACGGCGGCATGCAAATCCTGCTCCTGCGCGCCCGCCGCGAGATGCTCGCGCACACGCGGCGCGCCATCCTGCATCCCCGCAACCGGGTCCGTCACCGCCGCGCTCGGCTCATAGGAAACCTCGACCGCCGCCGCGCCATCCTCCGCCTGCGCCTCCGACTCAGCGAGGACGACCGCGACGGGCTGCCCCGCGAAAACGACGTGCCCCTGCGCAAGGAAATTGAGCCGCCGCGAGCCTGATTCCCAGCCCTTCAGCGTCCCTTCCAAATCCTCAGCGGTGAAGACGGCGACGACGCCGGGCATCTGGCGGGCCGCTTCAGTGTCAATACTGGTGATCTTCGCGCTCGCGTACGGACTGGAGACGAGCCGGGCGACGAGCATGCCGGGGAAGCGGAGGTCGCCGGCATAGCGGGCGCGCCCGGTCAATTTTTCCGGGCCGTCGCGGCGGAGGATGTCGGTGCCAACCGTGGTCATCTGTGCCATCGTCTCTCCCTCTCTTCATACATTCCTGCGATGCGGCGGCAACAGGTCGCGCGGGCCGCATAGGTGATTATACGGGAAATCCGCGGCACTGCCGCGCTTTGATCGGAATTGCCCCCTCAATGGGGCCATCGTCTCCACCCTGTGAGTGGTGCCCAAGTAGAGAGGGTAGTGTCGAGAACAGTCGCGGGAGCACTCGCGAGTTGGTGAATCGCCTCCGCTACGCGCGCGAGGTCGGCAGCAATGACATGGGGCAAGACAAGAATACCCGCGTGGCGACGCATATATCCCCATTCGTGCGCCCACACCAGCCATGCGTCGTGAAGGAGGCGATAATGATCGCCGTTATTGGTCAGTAGCGTCCATCCCGCTCGGCGGCAAACAGCAACTGTCGGGCATCAGACGCACCTTTGCGCCCCTCCTCATCAGTTGTCGCGACACGGTGCCCGCGATCAATAAGGAGATGTGCCAGTCGCAAGGAAACGTCCTCATCAAGATAGAACGCTGCCTCTTACGCGGCAGGATTCGCGGCGAGGCGAGAGTCAATCGCCTCCGTATGCTGCTGATAGTAGGCGCGTGCCGCATCTACGGCCTCTCGCGAAACAGCGAAGGCGTCCGCCACATCATCGGCGTTGTCGAAGGTCGGGGTCATACTGCCGATGATGGCGTAGACAGGCACGCCCCGTTCTTTCAGGCGAACCCTTGCGTCCCCTCGCTTCACAGGGTCGGGGTGCGGCTCGATGCGTCGCTCGATGAGCTTGTCCGTTTCGTTCTTGGTCAGCGCGCGTATCATCTCTCGCTCCATTCCTACCCCTCGACCCCTTCCAGCCAAGGCAGAAGTTTGAGGCTAGGAAGATTTTACAACGTGTGCATAATCAGCCGCCACGGGCTGGGCATTTCACCGACCGGCACTTCGATCAGCGTGGGTTCATGCGCCGCGAGCGCCTCGCGCAGCGCTCCCTGCAAGCCATCCGGCCCTTCGGCCCGCATCCCCGCAATACCGAAGGATTTTGCGAGGGCGACGAAATCGGGATTGGTGAGATCGGAGGCGATCGTCCGTCCGCGATAGTTCTGCTGCTGGATGCGCTTGACATTGCCGAAGGCGTTGTCGTTGAAGACGACGACGACGAGCGGGATGTTGTGATGTTTCATCGTCGCCAGCTCCTGCACGTTGTACATGAACCCGCCGTCGCCGGAAATGCAGACGACCTTTTTGTCCGGGTTACCGACCTGCGCGCCGAGGGCGGTGGCGAAACCGCAGCCGAGCGTCCCCTGATAGCCGGGGCCAATCATCGTGCGCGGCGCGTAGACGGGGTAGCCGACGCTGGCGAAGAAGGAGAGCTGCGTCACGTCATTGACGAGGATGCCATCGTCTGGCAATTCCTCCCGGATCGCCTGCGCGAATGCCTGCTGGGGTTGCAGCTCGAAGAGTTCGTCCGCCACCGACCGCTTCAGCGCGTCCAGTTCCTTTTCTCGCGATGGGCGGGGGCCAGTGCCCTCCACCTGCGCGATCAGCGCCGCCAACCCCACCTTCGCATCGCCGACAATGCCAATCGCCGGCGCGGGCTGCCGCGTCACCTCCCGCTCGTCGGCATCAATACGAATCACCGTCGCGCCCGGCGGCACGCCCCATTCCTTCGGGTGAACAAACCGCGTGCCGACAGCGAGGACGACATCGGCCTCGGGCAGAAGCCGCTGGCCGGAGAGGCCGGTGTGCGCCAGATAGTGCCGGTCGGAGAGCGCGCCACGCCCGTTGCTCGTCATCACGACGGGCGCTTCGAGCATTTCCGCCAGCGCCTGCAGTTCCGCCCAGGCTTCCGCCGAAAGCACGCCGCCTCCGGCGCAGATCAGCGGCCGCTCCGCCTTCCGCAATGCCTCCGCCGCCTGTTTGAGCAGAGCGGGATCGCCCGCCGAACGGACGATCGGCGCGGCATCGAGCAGCGTCACATCGCCGGTCGCGGCCAGCGTATCCGGGGGAATCTCGATCTCCACCGGGCGCGGGCGGCCGCTGCGAATCTGCCGGAACGCCTCGCGCACGAGGCCGGGAATCTCTTGCGGCGTCACTGCCCGCCCCGCCCACTTCGTCACGGAACCGATCATCTCCAGTTGGTTGGGGATCTCGTGCAATTGCCCCGCACCCTGTTCGATCATCTTCGAGTTGATCTGCCCCGTGATGCACAGAACCGGCGACGAGCAGGCGTACGCGGTCGAGAGCGCCGCCGATGCATTGAGTAAGCCCGGCCCCGGCACGACCATGCAGGTGCCGATCTTCCCCGTCGTGCGCGCGTAGCCGTCCGCCATGTATGCCGTCGCCTGCTCGTGCCGCGTGTGATAGACCTGTATCGCGTCCCGCTCGTCATAGAGCGCGTCGAACGCCCAATCCAGTTGCACGCCGGGCAGGGCGAAGAGCGTGTCAATCCCCTCCCGCTTGATCGCCCCCACCAACGCCTGCCCACCTGTCATCTCTGCCATAGAAACCCCTTTCTAACCGCAGAGACGCAGAGAGCGCGGAGAAAAGAAGGATTTATCGTTCTCTTCATTTCTCCTTCCCTCTCTGCGTTCTCTGCGTCTCTGCGGTTCAATCTCCCGTACTACGCGACGATGGGCGGGATGGCGAGCGATTGGACGAGATCACCGAACGACGGGATTTGCTCGTCCAGCAGGTGCCGAAGTTGCTTCCGTTGCTCGTCCAGTTGCGCATCGAGCATCGTGTAGACCTCGCCCGCGCCCTTCGTCGGCGCGTGATCGGACTCATCTATCATGCTGCTCAAGGCGCCTAATTTCTCCTTGATCCGCGAGACGCCCGGTTGCGACTTCTCGGCATCGAGGTTTATCAGCGCGCCCTCAATCGTCCGCAGTTGGTCCCGAAGCGTCTTGCCGGCATCCGCGACGCGCGTGGCGTGGTCGGTGCCTTTGGCGCGCTTCTCCCACTCCTCGACTTGCGAGCGCACGCGCTGAATCTGGTTCAGCGTCTCATTCGTCTCCGAGAGCCGGTCCCGGATGGCGCATTTGAGATCGAATTGCGCCTTGAAGTCCTTCTCGGAGATGGGCAGGCGCGGGTCGGGGAGGATCGCGAAGGATTCCGTGGAGGTCTGGCCACCAACGGTCAGCCGCACCTGATAGGTGCCGGGGATCGCCTTCGGCGCGACATTCGCCTCCATCATCTCCTGGCGCGCGGTGACGCCGGGGCGATCCTCCATCTTTGTCGGCTTCGGATAGCGGTAATCCCAGACGAAGCGGTTCATCCCCGCCGCAACCGGCGCCGACAGACTCTCGTCCTGTAGCTCATCCTCGATGCTCACCTCTTCTTCGCCGGTGGCGACCTGAAGTTCAGCCGCCGCACGCTCGGACTCCGTCGTGGTATCTGCTGCCTGCCGCTTGCTGCCTGCCGCTTGCTCCTTCTTGCTCGTGAACGAGCGGATTTCCTTGCCATCGGCGTCGAGGATGCTCAGTTTGACCGTGCTCGTCGGCTTTTCCTTCAGGTAGTAATGGATGATGACACCCTCGGGTGGGTTCCTGCCAGCGTCGAGGAACTCCTCCGTCTTCGCGCCGTTCGCCGCCTCCGTTGGCCTGAATCCCACCGTGACGGGGCCGGTCATTTTGTAGCTCAAATAGACGGGCGACTTGCGATCATTGGAGTGTGAGTAGTAGCGGAAGCGCACAGTATCGCGCGGCTTGAAGAGGTGCGCCGCCTCACTGGCGATCTTGTCGTGCATCTGATGGAGGGGCGTAATGTCGTCGAGGATCCAGAAGGCGCGGCCATGCGTCGCGGCGACGAGATCGGTTCCCTTGATAATCAGGTCCCAGATCGGCACAATCGGCAGATTCGTCTCCATGCGCTGCCAGCTCGCGCCATCATCGAAGGAGACGGAGATACCGGTTTCCGTGCCGCAATAGAGCAGGCCACGGCGATTCGGATCCTCGCGGATCGTGCGGGTGAAGTCGTCCGCTGGGATGCCATCGGTGATCTTCTTCCACGTCTTGCCGTAGTCGTTCGTCTTGTAGAGATAGGGCGCGGTGTCGTCTGATTTGTAGCAGGTCGCCGCGACATAGGCGGTCGCCGCGTCGTGCGGGGAGGGTTCGATGATCGAAATCATCGCCCACTCCGGCAGATCGGGCGGCGTGACGTTCTCCCAGTTCTTGCCGCCATCGCGGGAGAGGTGGATGAGGCCATCGTCCGAGCCTGCCCAGAAGACGCCCTGTTCGTGTGGCGATTCGCGGAAGGCGAAGATCGTGCAGTAAATCTCCGCGCCGCTGTTGTCCGCCGTGATCGGGCCACCGGAGGAGCCGAGTTTCTCCGGGTCGTTGCGGGTGAGGTCGGGCGAAATCACCTCCCAACTCGTTCCCTCATCCGTCGAGCGGTG
>JAICJW010000259.1 GCA_025928215.1 Chloroflexia bacterium
ACCGTCGGCGATCAGACGCAGACGGCGACCTTCCGAATTGAGAAGGACCCGCGCATTGACGTGTCGCAGCGCGATCTGGAAGCGCAGCGCGATTTCCTCCTGCAACTGCGTGATAAACTGACCGAGACGCACGAGGCGATCTTGATGCTCCGCGATATCCGCGCTCAGGCGGAAGGGTGGGAGAAGCGACTGAGTGGACAGTCGGCAGTCGGCAGTCAGCAGTCGGCGGCAGATAGCAAGCCGCACTCAGTCCTCGTTGAAGCGGCGAAGGCGCTGCGCGAGAAGGCGAAGGCGATTGAGGCGGAATTGATCGAGGAAAAGGCGGACAGCCCCCTGCAACCGCCGACCCGGCTGAACGCGAAACTTGCTACCTTGGCGAGCTTCGCGAACAGCGCCGATGTCGCCCCAACCCGGCAGGCGCAGGAAGTCTATACCGACCTCGCCGCCCGCATTGACCGCCAACTGCGCCAACTGGATGATCTGATGGAAGCCGACCTCGGCGCTTTCAACCGCCAGATTCGCGAGGCAGGCATCGCCGCCATCACCCCGCAGAACTAATCGAAACGGGACGAAACCATGAAACCGCAGAGACGCAGAGGGCGCAGAGAGGAACGAAGGAGCGGAGAAAGAATCAAACTCTTTTTCTCTCCTCTGTCTCCTCTGCGTTCTCCGCGTCTCTGCGGTTTAATCGGTCTCCCCGATGGATGATCCGGTCGCGTGGTTCACGCATACACTCCAGTTGCCGGGGCCGGCGATGCTGCCGGCCATCGCGGTGCCATTGGCACGTATGGCGCCGGATGAGGCGGCGGCGCTCTGGGAGGCGTGGCGAGGCTACACGCCGGGAGGGCGCGCGGTCGAGCAGGCGGCGCGCTTCGCCTCGATCCTGCGGCGCGGGGTGGAAACGGCGGTCTGCACCGCGTACCCGGACGTTGCCTGGGTCGCGGTTGGGGAGGATGAGCCGGACGGCGTGCCGGAGAGTGCGTGGGAATTGCTGCTGAACGATACGCCCCTCACCGCGAGTATCATCCGCTTGCTCGTCCATGCGGGCGACGCGCCCGTCATTGTTCACCTGATCCAGCGGCGCGGCGAGCGCGTCCCGAAGGACGAGCGCGGCCCGTTCCGCTTGCCCTGAGTGGTACACTATGATCCGCGGAAACGGCAATTGCGGAACCGGGTAGCGGTCAGGCGAAAGAGAGAAATGTCGAAAGCCCGGGAACACTCCACAACAACGGTGATAGTCAAGCGTGCACGGACTCCTGAGGAAGCGGAAGCATTGATCCGTCGCCTCGACGCGGATCGTGAAGCGATCATGCACGGTCATGATTTAACCGGTATGGAAGATTCCGTGGAGATTCTCCGCCAGATGCGAGAGGAACGCCTCACGCGCCTGACCTCGCAATGACTTCCATCGTCGTTGATACGAGCGTCGCACTCAAATGGGTCTTGACAGAGGATCATACCGCTGAGGCGGTCGCGCTTCGTAATCACCGCATCCGCGATACTGTGGATATGCTCGCTCCGAGTCTTCTCCCCTATGAAGCGATCAACGTGTTGGCCAAGAGGGTGATTGACGGCACACTTGCGGCGGCGGATATTCGTATCGCTCTGAGTAATGCGCTTGCCCTTATAGACCTCCGGGATTTTGATTTGGCGCTCTCACTGCGTGCGGTCGCCTTCGCCGCCTCAATGCCTCGGCGGCGCTTCGGTTTTGACGCGCAGTTCCTCGTACTTGCGGAAGACGAGGGATGCGATTTCTGGACAGCGGATATAGATTGCGCGCATGAGATGCGCGCAACTTACCCATGCGTGAAATGGATTAGTGCGTATTCCGTGCCCGCATCGCCTCTCCACTCGTAATCAGCATTTCCCCTCATCCCTTCACGGCCCCGGCGGTGAGGCCGGCGAGGATGCGCCGCTGGAAAATGAGGACGAGGGCGACGAGCGGGACGGTGACGACCACCGTTGCCGCCATGATCTGGCCCCACGGGATTTCGAACCCGCCACCAGTTTGCGGCACGAAATAAAAGATCGCGAGCGGCACGGTGCGGTGCGCGGGCGTCTGCGTGAACGAGAGGGCGAAGATGAACTCGTTCCATGCCTGAATGAAGGCCAGCAGCCCCGTCGTCACGAGCGCGGGCGTTGCGAGGGGAAGCAGCACGCGGTAGAAGGTCTGCAAAGGCGTCGCGCCGTCCACGTACGCCGCTTCCTCCAACTCGACCGGCATCCCCCGGAAGAAACTTGTCAGCACCCAGACGGTGAAGGGCAGCGTGAAGAGCAGATAGGTGAGGACAAGCGCGCCGAGGCGATTGTAGAGATGGAAACGGTTGACCATCGTATAGAGCGCGCCAAGAATGGCGATCTGCGGAAACATCGTCATCGAGAGAATCAAATAGAGGACCGCCGACCGCCCCCGAAACTTGAACCGCCCCAGCGCATATGAGCCGACCGTCCCGATCAGCAGCGACAGGAGGGTAACGGAGATGGCGACGATCGTTGAGTTGAGGAGCGCGCGCACGAACTGGCTATTCTCGAAGACGAGCCGGTAATTGCCGAGCGTCGGATGGCGCGGGAAGTAACTGACCGGCGTCGCGAATAACTCGCTATTCGGCGAGATCGAGGAGCGCACCGCCCAGTAAAACGGGAAGAGCGTGTACACCAGGATCACGGCGACGACGAGATAGAAGAGTAGCCGGGAGATTGCCCGGTTCGTGGTTCGCTTCATGCCTGATCCACCTTCAGAAGTGTGACATAGGCGACGACGAAGACGCCAATAATCACGAAGATCGCGACGCTGACCGCCGCACCGTAGCCAATATTGGAGAAGGCGACGATGTTCTGCTGATCGTAAATCGCCATTGTCTGCGTGTCCGCGCGCGCGCCGAACATCACGAAAAACGCATCGAAGACCCGCAGCGCGTCGAGCGTGCGGAAGATCAGCGTGACGAGGATCGCCGGGCGCAAGAGCGGCAGCGTGATCGAGAAGAAGCGCCGGAACGGCCCCGCGCCGTCTATCCGCGCCGCCTCGTAGACATCTGCCGGGATCGTCTGCAATCCGGCGAGCAGGAGGAGCGCGACGAAGGGCGTCGTCTTCCAGATGTCCACCGCGCAGATCGCGCCGAGTGAGGTATTCGGCTGGGCGACCCAGGCGACATTGTGATTGAGGATATGGAGGCGGCGTACGAGCAGATCATCCACGACGCCGTAGACATCGTTGTACATCCACTTCCACATCTGGGTCGAGACGACGGTGATGATCGCCCACGGCACGAGCATCGCCGCCCGCATCAGGCCGCGCCCCTTGAAATTCGAGTTCACGACGAGCGCGATCAGCGTGCCGAGAATGAACTCGAAGATGACGGTGATAACGGCGAACTTCACGCTCACCCAAACGGAATGGCGAAAGAGGCTATCGTGCAGCAGGTCCTGATAGTTGCGCAGGCCAACGGCATGCGTTGGGCGCGTACCGCCGAGCCGGGCGTTGGTGAAACTATCGTAGAGCGTCCGGCCGAGCGGATAGACGGCGATAAAGGCGAGCACAACGATCGTCGGTAGCAGGAGCAGCCACGCCAACCGTGCTTGCCGCTCCGATAGTTGCGTATGACGGTGGCCGCGTGGGGTGGCCCGTATCTCTGTCGTGGGTCGAACGGCCGAATGCGCCATGAATCCTCCGATGTGCGGAGTTCGAAGAAGGATCGGAACCTTTCTTCGAACCTCGAACTCCGCACCTCGAACGCTCGTCTACCCAAGCAGACGAGTGAGTTGCTGCGCCACGTTAGGGAGCACCGATCCCGCGTCTTGCCCGTTGAGGACTTGATTGACGCCCTGGAAGAAGATCGTCGAGCCTTGGTTGTACTGATCCGCGAGGACGGTGGAGGGCCGCGTGACGCGCTGCACATCGCCGATGTTCTTCAGGAAGGGTTGCGCCTGCACCACCGCCGGCATCGCCGCGACCGCCTGAATGGTTGGCAGGAAGGTGCCAACGACCGCGCGCCACGCCTGCACTTCCGGGCTGGCCATATATCGAACGAACTCGACCCCGGCATCCGGGCTCTTCGAGTATTTCGAGACGCCCAGTTGCCACCCGCCGACAGTGCCGACGTGCGGCTGGCCGGCGTTCGCGGGCAATGCCCCGGCATCGAAGGTGTTCTGGATCGGCGAGCCTTGCTTGGCGGCGGCGTAGGCATACGGCCAGTTGCGCATGAAGGCGGCATTCCCGCCCTGGAAGACGTTGCGCGCGTCGTCCTCCTGGAAGGTCGTCACGCCGCGCGGGGTGATGGTGCCAACCCAGCCCTTGACGGTGTTGAGCATCGTCGTCGCCTGCGGGTTATTGACTGTCACCTTGTTGTTCTCGATGATCTGGCCGCCGCCGCTCGACGCGAGCCATTCCAGTGCGTTGCAGGTTAGCCCTTCGTAGGCATTCCCCTGGAAGACGAAGCCGGTGAAGTTCGGGTTGCTCGTCTTCTCGCCATCCATGATCTTCTTCGCCTGCTGTTGCAGTTCGTCCCATGTCTGTGGCGGCGCGTTATAGCCGTACTTTTTAAGCAAGTCCGTGCGGTAATAGAGGATGCCAACGTCCGCAAACCACGGCAGGGCGATCAGTTTGCCGCCCACGGTGTCGTTCTGGATGATGTTCGGATAGTGCTGCTTCGCCTCGGTCCCCAACCGTTGCGTGAGGTCGAGCAGGCTCGGCGCGAAAGCGCCCGGCCAGATCACATCGAGCATCATCACATCGAGATCGGTGGACTGCGCCTGAAAAAAGCGTTGATACGCCTGATAGGCATCCGTGCCGGCCTGCGGCTTCGGCACGACATTGATCGAGATGCCGGTGTCCTGATTGAATCGCTTCGCCAGCGTCTGATCGAGTTGCGCGCCGATACCGACGGAGTCACCGTAATACGTCAGTTTCTGGCTGCTGAATTTCTTCGCGGCCGCCGCGTTCGGCACCGCCGGCGGATTGTCCAGGGTGTAGGTCTGCGTCCCGGAGACCACGGTTCCGGCGGGCGCGGAGCTGGAGGCCGACGCGGTCGTTGCCGATGGATTCCCGGTGATCGCGCTGCTCGCGCCCGTCGTCGTGCCGATGGCAGCCGTGCTGCTGCCCGGTGCAGCCGTCGCGGCGGTGCTGGAACCGGCCGCGCGGGTCGTGGGAGCGGCAGCCGAGCCGGTCACGGTGGTCGCTGAGCCGGTTGCGCTGGTCGCCGCGCCGCTGGAGGCAGTCCCCGCGCTACTAGTGACGGCGGGCGTACTCGTCGCCTTGCTGCCACCGCAGGCCGCGAGGATCGCCGTCACCGCGCTCCCGGCCAGGCCGGTGAGGAACGTTCGGCGGGTGAGGATTGAAGGGTTCTCAGATGTGCGCACGGAAAGCCTCCTTTATGCAGATATGTCGAAAACAGTATCGCAATACATATGCCACATGGAAAAACGATGATACTTGCCGACCATACATACTCTGCCTATCAAAGAACTATAATCTATGCCCCTCAACTGATTCCCGCTTCCTTCCTCATGGCGCGCGGGGAATAGATATGCGATGGATTGCGCTTCCGGTAAGGAGCATCGCAGTCGTCGCAGCTAGTGCAATCCAGGGAGGCGGATATGGCGTCGAAGCAGGAAATCACCGATACGATCCGGCAGGGGAATCAGCGCGTGACGCAGACTTTCGGCGGCCTGACCGACGAGCAATTGAACACGCGCGTTCATTTCGATCCGATCGGCTGGACGGCGAAGCAACTACTCGCGCATCTCGCGGGCCGCGCGTCCGGCCACGCGCGGATGGTCAGCATGGCGGAGAGCGGTGCCGGCTTCCCACCCGATTTCGATTTGAACGCGCATAACCAGGCAATTGTTGACGAACGGGCCGACAAGAGCCGTGATGCCCTGCTCGCCGAATTCCTCGCCGTCCATGAGGCGCTGATCGAGCGCGTCAACGGGATGTCCGACGAGCAACTGAGCAAGACGCTGCAATGGTCTACCGGAGTGATTCCCCTCAGCGACGTGCTGCGCGGGTCAGGTGGTCAGCATTCGATCAATCATGCCGCCGAAGCGGAGCGGGCGCTTGGTTTGCTGGATCGGAACGGGCTGCATGCGCCTTTCGCCGCGCTCCATCACGTCGCCTTAGTGACGAAAGACATGAAGAAGACGGTCGCCTTCTATCGCGATGTGCTCGGTAGTGAGGTCGCGATGGGCCACCGGCTGGATCGCCCCGGCAACGAGCGGCACTACTTCATCACCGTCGCGCCGAACACCGTCTTTGCCTTCTTCGAGTTCCCGGATGCCGAGCTGTCCACCCATAAGGACGCGACGCTGCCGAGCACCGGCCGCGCGCTCGATCACATCTCCTTCTTCGCGGGGAGCAATAGTCAGTTTGATACCTGGTATCAGCGGCTGACCGAGGCGAAGGCGCCGCATCTCAGCCCGCTACGCGATATGGGCATCGTGCGCGCCTTCTTCTTCGACGACCCGAACGGCATCACCCTCGAAGTGATGGCCGGTATGGGCGAGGGCATGCACTTCCCCTCTCTCGGCGACCCGGACCCGGCGTACTGAAACCGAGCGAAACCGGAGACGAACCGCGGGGTCGCACAGTACCCCCCCCGTATATGCGTGGGCCCGGGTAATTAGGGC
>JAICJW010000014.1 GCA_025928215.1 Chloroflexia bacterium
GGGGGCGTTGGGGGAGGGAATTTGCGGTGCGTTTACAACCTCTTTACGTCTCCCTCAGCATGGCTTCAGGTTGACGCGCCATACTGGGCAACGACGGATCGGAGCGGTTGGCGGTGACGGTCGAACGGATAAACAGGAAGCCGCACCCACCTGCCACACATCCGAAGCCAATGACCGCTCCAACTCCGTCACTCTCTCATTCCTCAGATCAGGCATCATGACCATGAATCACGCGTGTCGAAGAGATCGGACGGACGCGATAACGATCTGCGTACCAATCGAAGATCGCCAGCCAATCTGGCCAATCCGGCGCCTCATGGTGCCGATTCTCACGCTCGTGTTCGTGCTCTTTCCCGCCGTCATGGCCATTCCGCATCACGGGCCGGTGTTTGCACCCATTGCCTCGTCAGCGATCATCACCGTGCAGGGAGGGGTTCGGGAAGCGTGCCCGCCTGTTGATCTCTGTGTCGGTGCCGCGGTTGAGCAAGCGCTTCTCCGCCTCCCCACTTCGCCGATCCTGCTTCTCGCGCTTGTCGTGCTCGTCCTCGCGATGCACCGGCAGCACCGCGCGCCCGTGTGTGAGCGCGGCTGGTGGTGGCCGCCGAACCGGCGCAGAGCGCTCCTGCAAGTCTTCCTTATCTGATTTGCCGCTCCACTGGATGTTGAGGCAGCCTGATCGCGTCTCTGCGGTCGGCATGCCGGCTGTTGCCGGCCTGAGCGGCAACCATCCCTGATTGCGGGTTTTTCAAGGAGACTGAAATGAAGCGAAAAACACTCGTCACGCGCATGATCGGCGCGCTTATCGCCGCCGTCGCGCTCGTCATCGTTGGCGCCTTTGTGCTCTTTCCCCTCGCCGCGCAGGGGAAGTTACCGGGGCAGGCGCATCCCACCGCGATCCCCGTCACGCCGTTCGCGAATGTCAATCTCACCGTGCCGGCGGGCACTGCCATCGCCGCCGCCGATCCTGCATCCACCATCGCCGCGACCGCGTCATCCGGCACGACCACATACGCAATCAACGCGGATCAGTCGCAGGCGAAGGTGACGGTCAATGAGAAACTCGCCTTCCTACCCTCGAACAGCGATGCGGTGCTCACCACGAATGCCATGCAGGGGCAGATCGTGCTCGGTGCGGACGGCATGCCGTCGGACGGCTCCAAAATTCAGGTGGACCTGCGCACGCTGAAGAGCGATCAGACGATGCGCGACAACTACATCCGGCAGACGACGCTGCAATCGGATACCTACCCGCTCGCCACGTTCGTCATCACCAGCGCCGATGGCCTGAACGGCCCCTTGCAAAATGGGCAACAAGCGGCGTTCAAACTCCTCGGCACGATGACGATTCACGGCGTGACGAAGCCGGTCACGTTCGATGCGACCGCGACGATGAATGGCGGCACGCTCACCGGCACGGCGACGACCGCGTTCATCTTCGAGGATTTCGGGATGACGCCCTCGAACAAGGCGAACATCGTGACGGTCAATGACCTCATTCATCTCCAGATGACGATTGCCGCCACCAAGAGCGCATAACATGGAGAAAGAATGACAAAAGGAAGGGCCGGAGCGCGGCGCGCTCCGGCCCTTCCTCGCCTGTATCGGCTTACGTGAACTGCCAGGAGTTGAAGATATTCTGCGCGCCGGTCACGAACGCGTCTTCATTTTCCGGTTTCGTCGCGAAGATCAGTTGATAGACCTTACCCTGATAGAGGGTGATGAAGTTCGCCGTCTCTACCTGTATGCCGCTGCTGTTGTTCGACACATACTCGACGAGCGTGGCCGGATTGCCGGCAAGAACGAGGTTTTGCCCATTGCTTGGCCCGGCCTGATAGCCGTCGGATGCCGTCGCCTGCGCGCTGATCGCATTGACCGCATCGTCGAGGGAGTTGAGGCCGGAGGCATCTGACGTCGCGACGCTGAAGACGCCGCCCGAATTCGCGTCCGAGAAGATGACCTGCGACGGATCGTTGCTCGCCACCGAATAGGAATCCGGCACCGTGAAGGTGCAGCTGTTATCCGCACAGGCGTAATTCTGATCCGCCGCAACCGCCATCGTGCCGATGAGCAACCCGAGGAGCATCAATGCAACGAGACCCACCACCCGAAATCGTCGTACCGTTTTCATGTCCCCCACCGTCCCCTTCTGTAACCCGGGGCCGCCCACGCCGCCCCCTTTTCATTCGCACACCGATTGAACGTCGAAAAGAGTTCCGATGTGACGGCGCCCCAAATAGTGCTAAATCGCTGTCCACGACAAGCACACATTGTATCTTCTCCGTTACCTGATAGGGCTTATGTGTAAAATTGGAGTAAACGACGAGGTTCGGAAATCTATTTAAATCTCCGCATCCCCCACCGACCCCCTCTCCATCGCCAAGCGAAACGATCTTTTCGCTGATCTGAGCGCGATAGAGGGGGGCTGGGGGCTGAGGGAAACGGTTAGCCGAGTCGGAGCGGGCGGTGGCCTTGCGCGGGGTCATTCCCCGGCCCACCCTGCCCACCGTTCGGATCGAGGATGATCGGCACACCGAGCGGGATAGCGTTATTGTACGACTCGACCGAGAGCCGCGCCGCCATCTGCCGGGAGACATCGCGGAAGGCTACCGACAACGGCGAGGCAGCATTCTTGATGACGAGCGGCACGCCCGCATCGCCCGATTCGGACATCTCCGGGTCGAGCGGGATCTCGCCGAGCAGCGGGACGCCATAGCGCGTCGCCGCGCGCTGCCCGCCACCCTTGCCGAAGATATAGACCTTCTCCCCCGTGGCGGGGTTCGGGTAGTACGACATGTTCTCGATGATGCCGAGGATCGGCACATCGAGTTGCTTGAACATATTGATGCCCTTTTGCGCGTCCGACAGGGCGACCTGCGCGGGCTGCGTGACGATCACCGAGCCGGAGAGCGGCAGCGCCTGCGTCAGCGTCAGTTGCGCGTCGCCCGTTCCCGGCGGCAGATCAATGACGAGATAGTCGAGTTCGCCCCACGCCACCTGCCGCAGAAACTGCGTCAGCAACCCCGCGACCATCGGGCCGCGCCAGATGATCGGCTTGTCGTCCTGCCGGTTGATGAAGCCGACGGACATCAGCGTCATGTTGTGCGCGTGGATCGGGTTGAGGCGGTTGTCCGCCGTCGGCACGGGCGCTTCGTTCGTGCCGAGCATAATCGGGATGCTCGGGCCGTAGATGTCGGCGTCAAGTAAGCCTACCCGCGCCCCTTCGAGCATCAGCGAGGCGGCAATGTTGACGGCGACGGTGCTCTTGCCGACGCCGCCCTTACCGGAGGCGACGGCGATCGTGTTGCGGATGCCGGGAATCGGCTCCTTGCCCGGCTTGCCGCCGAACATCGAACGGACCTGCGCCGTGATCTGCAACTCGATATGCGCCACCCCCGGCACCTGCATGAGCGCGGCGCGAACATCGGACTCGATCTTGCCGCGCAGGGGGCAGGCGGGCGTCGTCAACTCGACGGTCACGCCGACCGTGCTTCCCTCGATGACGACATTCTTGACCATGTTGAGCGTGACAAGGTCCTTGTGCAATTCCGGGTCATCTACCGTCCGGAGCGCCGCCATAACGGCCTCCTGACTGACTATCTGTGTGCTGGTCATTCCCCTATCCTTCCGCAATCCCGCCGCGCGATTGATACGCTCTTTTGGAATATGCCTCTTCGTGATTGTCACTCGTCATGTCAGACGCGAAACGTGCGAGTGACATGACCATATACCAGTGTACTACGTTGCCGATGCATCGGCCCTATCGCGGCGATACGCCGTAACGATCGGCGCGCATCCACCCATTTTTGGCCCGCCGATGCTGATACACTGGCGAGGTGGGGCAAAGGCGACCGGGCGCATTCACAACGCAGCGAAAGGGCACTACGAGATATGTCCACAAGCGCATCCTGGACGAACTGGTCGGGCGGCGTGACCTGC
The DNA here is from genome assembly GCA_025928215.1 of Chloroflexia bacterium. Lineage (GTDB taxonomy): Bacteria > Chloroflexota > Chloroflexia > Thermomicrobiales > JALYUS01 > JALYUS01. Next base: position 3,937 of record JAICJW010000014.1, read on the forward strand.
ACGCCCGCTCGCATGGCGATGCCGGAGAACGAGGCCGCGCTTCTGACCCTGTTCCGGGAGGCGGAACGCGCGGGATGGGAGATGCGAGTCGCGGGGACGGGGCATTCGTTCGTGCCGCTCTGCACCAGTGGGGGGATGCTGCTGTCGCTGGATGGTATGCAGGGCGTGATCGCGACCGACCCAACAACGATGCAGGCGACGATCTGGGCAGGCACGAAAATTCACCAGATTGGCGCGCCGCTGCTCGCCGCCGGGATGGCGATGGAGACCATGGGCGATATTGACCGTCAGTCGCTCGCCGGCGCGATCAGCACCGGCACGCACGGGGCGGGGCCAACGCTCGGCAGCATCGCCACCCAGGTCGTTGGTCTGCGCCTCCTCACCGCCTCCGGCGACTATCTCGATTGCGCGGCGGAGCGGGAGCCGGAGATTTTCGCCGCCGCGCGCGTCTCACTCGGCATGCTCGGTATCATCACGCGGATCACCCTGCGCGCCCTGCCCGCCTATCGCTTGCACGAGCATACGTGGGTTGCCTCGTTCGATGAGTGCATGGACAACCTCGATACGCTGATCGCCGCCACTCGGCATTTCGAGTTCTTCTGGAGCCCCGGCGACGATGCCTGCGCGATGAAGGCATTGCATCCCACGGACGCGGAACGGTGGGAGCAGCCGGATACGGAGTCTGCCGTCACGGGGCGGCTGGCCCGGTACATCCATCCCGACCGTGTTGATTGGTCGTACCGCATTCTGCCTTCCGAGCGAAATATCCGCTTCAACGAGATGGAGTTCGCGATACCGGCGGCGCAGGGGCCGGATTGCCTGCGCGAACTCCGCCGGTTGATGCGGGAGAAGCATCCGGACGTGACGTGGCCGGTCGAGTACCGGACTCTCCATGCGGACGATATTCCGCTCAGCCCCGCTTATGGCAGGGAGACCGTGACGATCTCCATTCATCAGGACGCGACGTTGCCGCACCGCCTCTTCTTCACCGACGCCGAGGCGATATTCCGCAATCATCATGGGCGGCCGCATTGGGGGAAGATGCACTGGCACACCGGGCGCGAGTTGCGCGATCTCTACCCACGGTGGGACGAGTTTCACGCCGTCCGCGCGCGATTGGACCCGACCGGGCGCTTCCTGAACGCCTACCTGCGCGCGGAATTGCTCGGCTGAGTGAATACGAGAAGGGGGATGGGAGAATGGGCCTGGATTTGACGGACAAGGTCGCTATCGTCACGGGTGCGGCGCAGGGGATCGGGGAAGCGACCGCGCGGAAACTGGCCGAGCGCGGAGCGCGGGTCATCGGCGTGGATATTGAGAGCGACAGCCTCAACACCGTGATGGCAAGCATCGGCGGCAAAGCAATCACCCACGACGTAACCGACGCCGAGGGTGACGCGCGCCTGATCGCGGATGTCCACCGGGAGTTTGGACGGATTGACATCCTCGTCAATGTGGCCGGTGGCGTCCTCGACGCGGAGCGAGGCATCGAGGCAGTGACGATTGCGCAGTGGCGCCGGGTCGTCGCGCTCAATATGGAGGCGCCGTTCTATCTCTGCAAAGCGGTCGCGCCGATCATGAAGGCGCAGCGCTCGGGGCGGATCGTTTCGGTCGGTTCCGGCGCGGGGCGGAGTTACAGCCGCACAAAAGTCGTTCCCTATGCCGCATCGAAGGCGGGGCTGCACGGGCTGATGCGCCAAATCGCGGTCGAACTCGCGCCGTTCGGGGTGAACTGCAATGTCGTCGCGCCGGGGTTTATCCTCAGCGAGCGGGGGCGCGACGACTGGGAACGGCGCGACCCGGCGCAGAAAGAGAAAGAGATGGCGACGATCGCCAGTGACCGGCTCGGCGCACCGGAGGAGATCGCCAATGTGATCGCCTTCGTCGTCTCGGATGAGTCGAGTTATGTCGTCGGCCAGACAATCATGGTAGCCGGCGGCCACTGGATGTTTTCGCGAAAAACGACTGCATCGCAACGATGCGGAGAGGGGAGCAGGGAATGGCGGATGAAACAGCGATGACAGGCGTCGAGCCGTCGGCGCTCAAGGCGCTCGAATGGCGACCGGTTGGGCCGTTTCGGGGCGGCCGCGTGATTGCCGTCGCCGGGCATCCAACTGAGTTCGCTACCTTTTACATGGGTTCAACGGGTGGCGGCGTCTGGAAGACAGAGGATGGCGGCACGTATTGGGAGAACATCTCCGATGGCTTCTTCGCGCGCGCCTCGGTCGGCGCGCTCGCGATTGCCGAGTCCGATCCGAATGTCATCTACGTCGGCATGGGCGAATCCACGATCCGCAGCAATGTCTCGCACGGCGACGGCGTCTATAAATCCACCGATGGCGGGCGGACATGGAAAGCGTGCGGCCTGACGGAGACGCGCAACATCGGTAAGGTGCGCATCCATCCGACGAACCCGGACCTCGTCTACGTCGGCGCGTTCGGGCATGCCCACGGGCCGAACCCGGAGCGCGGCGTCTATCGCTCGAAGGACGGCGGCGCGACGTGGGAGCATCTCCTGTTCCGCAGCCCGGAAGCGGGCGTCGTAGATCTGTCGCTAGACGCAACGAACCCGCGCATCCTCTACGCCGCCTTCTGGGAGGGTGTCCACCGCGCGCACGAACTGGTGAGCGGCGGGCCGGGCAGCGGGCTGTTTCGCTCGATGGACGGCGGCGACAGCTGGGAGGAGATTTCGCGCAAGCCGGGGCTACCGCAGGGGTTGCTTGGCCGGATGGGCATTGTCGCGTCCCCCGCGAGGCCGGGGCGTGTCTGGGCGATCATCGAGGCGAAGGATGGCTGCGTCGCGCGCTCCGACGACTACGGCGAGACATGGCAGCGCGTCAATGAGGGCGGCGAGGTGCGGCAGCGACCGTGGTACTACATGCACATCTTCGCCGACCCGCGGGACGCCGAGACGGTCTGGATCATGAATCTCAATGCGTGGAAATCCACCGATGGCGGCAAGAACTTCACGCAGGTGCCGGGCACGCACGGCGATTATCACGACCTCTGGATTGACCCTCAACACCCCCAGCGGATCATTCAGGGAAACGATGGCGGCGCGACCGTCTCCTTCAACGGCGGCGCGTCCTGGTCCACGATCTACAACCAGCCGACGATGGAGTTCTACCACGTCACGACAGACAATCAGACGCCCTACCGCCTCTACGGCGCGCAGCAGGACAACTCGACGATCAGCGTGCCGAGCCGCTCCACACTCGCCGCGATCACGCAGGTGGACACCTACGAGGTCGGCGGTGGCGAGAGCGGCTACATCGCCGTCAAACCGGACGATCCAAACATCATCTTCGCGGGCAACTTCGCCGGCACGATCACGCGCTACGATCACCGCACCGGCCAGCGACAGAATATCCACGCCTGGCCCGAAGAGACGGCAGGCTGGGGCGCGAAGGACGTGAAGTACCGCTTTCAGTGGACCTTCCCCATCCTCATCTCGCCGCATGACTCGGATACCCTCTACATCACTTCACAGTTCGTCCACCGCTCGACGGACGAAGGGCAGCGTTGGGAGGTGATCTCCCCCGATCTCACCCGCAACGACCCGGCGAAGCAGGAACCATCCGGCGGGCCAATCACGACCGACAGCAACGGCATGGATTGGTACTGCACCATCTTCGCCTTCGCGGAATCGCCGGTAACGCGCGGCGTTCTTTGGGCAGGCTCCGACGACGGGCTGATCCACCTCTCCCGCGATGGCGGCAAGACGTGGGAGAACGTCACGCCGCCCGACATGCCAACGTGGTCGTTGGTGAGCATCATCGAGGCGTCGCCACACGACGCAGGTACGGCATATGTCGCGGTGGACCGGCACCGGCACGACGATTTCGCGCCCTACCTCTACAAGACGAACGACTACGGCAAGACGTGGACGAAGATCACCGATGGCATCCCGGAAGACGAGTTCGCCCGCGTCATCCGCGAGGACCCGAACCGGCCCGGCCTCCTGTACGCGGGTACGGAGGCTGGGTTGTACGTCTCCTTCGATGACGGCGCGCACTGGCAATCGTTTCGGCTCAATCTGCCCGTCGTCCCGGTCCATGATCTGGTAGTGAAAGAGGGAGATCTCGTCGCGGCGACGCATGGCCGCGCCTTCTGGATCCTCGATGATCTGACGCCGCTCTACGCGATGATGCCGGATGTACTGGCGGCGGACGCGCACCTCTTCGCGCCGCGGCCGGCGACCCGCTACCGGACATTGCGCGGTTTCGAGGGCAGCGCCGGGCCGGGCAAAACCTACCAGCCCGTCGGCACAACGACGTACACCTTCACGCAAATCACGCGCCCGAACGGTGAGAAGGGGCAGAAAATCCTCGACGCCGGGCAGAATCCGCCCGATGGCGCGGTGATCTTCTACCATCTGCGCGAGAAACCGGCGGGCGAGGTGACGCTCTCTTTCCTCGACGCCGAAGGAAAAGAGATCAAGACCTTCAAGAGCAAGGAAAGCAAAGAGGGAGGCGAGACATCCCCTCAGTCCTCAGTCCTTCGTCCACAGTCCTCCCGTGGCGCGGCGGAGGAGAGACCCGTGCCGAAGGAAGCGGGCCTGAACCGCTTCGTCTGGAACATGCGCTACCCGGACGCGCGCAATGTCGAGAACGCGATTTATCGCTCCAGCGGCGTTACCGGGCCGCTCGCGCCTCCCGGCACCTATCAGATGCGCCTCACTGTCGGGGGGGCATCTTTCATTCAGTCATTCGAAATTCGCAAGGACCCGCGCGTTGCGGCGAGTGACGACGACCTCCACGCGCAGTTCGTGCTCGCCCTGCAAATTCGGGACAAGCTGTCCGAGACGAACGACGCGATTATGCAGATCCGCGAACTGCGCGCCCAGGCGGATGGTTGGCAGCAGCGGGCGCACGGGCACGCGGGCGGCGAGGCGATCATCGAGGCGGCGAAGCGGCTGAAGGAAGCCCTGTCCGGCGTCGAGGAGGAGTTGGTGCAGACGCGCTGGAAATCCTCGCGCGATGCGCTGACCGCGCCATCGAAACTGAATGTCAAACTCGGCACGCTGCTCGGCGTCGTGACGGGCGCGGACAGCGCGCCAACGAAGCAATCGTCTGAGGTCTTCGCCTCGGTGTCGGAGCGGCTCGATCAGCAACTGGAACGGTTGGACACCGTCTTTGGCCGAGACGTGCCGCGTTTCAATGCGCTCGTGCGCGAGCAGGAATTGTCCGCCCTGACGATCCCGGAGAGCAACGAGCAATGACGGGAAGCATGGCCCTCAATGCTCGTTACGCGCCGTGCTATGCTGTATCCAGCGTTGAGAAAAAGATCACGGGTACATTCGTGAGGGGAGGAACGGCATGATGAGCACGACCGGCAATCTACACTACGCAGTGGTCGAGGGGTGGGAGCATCTGCCGGAGGGCTTCCATCATGCCGATGTCGTCGGCGTGGACACCGATTCCCGCGACCGCGTCTTCATCATCACGCGCCAGGAAGAGCGCGTCATCATCTACAACCGGGATGGCTCGTTCGCCGGTTCGTGGGGTGAGGGGTTCTTCACACCGCGCACGCACGGCCTGACGATCGCGCCGGACGATGCGGTCTACTGCGTGGATGAGGGTAAGCAGGTCATCTACAAGTTCACGCCCGAGGGCGAACTGATGCAGACGATCGGCACGCCGGGTGTCGCTTCCGATACCGGCTACGACGGGCGCTCGCTGGCAAGCATCACACGTGGCGGCCCCCCCTTCAACCGGCCGACGAATCTCGCTATCGCGCCGAACGGCGATCTCTATGTCAGCGATGGCTACGGCAATGCGAGCGTCCACCACTTCAGCGCCGACGGGCAATTGCTCAAGACATGGGGTGCGCCGGGAACCGGACCGGGGCAGTTCAACCTCGTCCATGGCGTCGCGGTGGCGGCGGACGGGCGGGTGCTGATCGCCGACCGGGAGAACGATCGCATCCAGTTCTTCAGCCCGGAGGGTGAGTATCTGGAAGAGTGGCACGACGTGCAGCGCCCGACGAATATCGCCATTGACCGCGACGGACTGATCTACGTCGCCGAACTGCTGCACCGCCCCGGCGACCAATCCCCCCGCCTTGGGGAGATTACGGACGAGCGACCGGGGCGCGTGAGCGTCTATGACGCGGCAGGCAATGTGCGGGCGCGCTGGGGTGGGATGGACCGGTGCGCGCCGGGCAACTTCGTCGGCCCGCACGACATCAGCGTGGACTCGCACGGCGACCTGTACGTGGGCGAGGTGACGTACACGATGGGCGTCCGCCCCGGCCTCGTGCCGGACGGCTGCCACACCTTCCAGAAGTTCGCTCGTGTCTAACGAGTAGTCAGTAGTCAGCGAGATCAGATCCGTTCTAACTACTGACTACTGACTACTCGTTAGTCGAGTTCTTCGTGGGCGAGCGTTGCCGCGACGGGCAATGCTTCATGATGCGGGTGCGATGGCGCGATGCGCAGGAACCGCGCGGGGAGCGTCGGCAGCCACCAGTTCCAGCGGCCCATCAGCGAGACGAGTGCGGGGACGAGCAGCGCGCGGATCACCGTCGCGTCGAGCAGGATGCCCGCCGCCAGCCCCGTCGCCAGCATCTTGATCTCCGTCACGGGGGCGGAGGCCATCGAGACGAAGGCGAGCGTGAGAATCAGCGCCGCGCAGGTGACGAGCCGCCCCGTCCGCCCGATCCCCTCGATCACCGCGTCGTCTGTCGAACCTGTCCGGTCATATTCCTCGCGCATCCGGGCCATAATGAAGACCTCGTAGTCCATTGAGAGGCCAAAGAGGAAGGCGAAGACCATCAGCGGCACCCACGCGGTGATTGACCCCGTCGCAACGGCCCCGCCAATCAGGTTGGAGCCGTAGCCGTGCTGCCAGACGAGCGACAGGATACCCCACGCACCACCGACGGAGAGGACATTGAGCACGACCGCCTTGAGCGGCAGCACCAGCGAGCGGAAGGCCCGCGCGAGCAGCAGGAAGGTGACAATGGCGATCAAGGCGATCATCAGCGGGAAGTTGCCGTAGACGGCGGCTACGAAATCGGCGCTCGATGCGGCGTCGCCACCGATCCGTGCCTGCACCGGCCCCGTGTGCGCTATCTGCCGGACACGGGCGAGGGTAGTCTTGCCCGTGCCGGAGTTTACGTCCGTCGTCGGGATGACGGTGATCAGCGCCGAGCCGTCACGCCGCCACGCGGGGTCATTGGGGGCAATCGCCATCCGCACGCCACGCACCTGACCGAGGCGCGCCGCGACCGCGCCGGCATCCGCCGGTTGTGCCAGCGCGTAGATCGGCGTGAGCGCGCCCGCACCAATCCCCGCATTTTCGAGGGCGACGAGACCCTGCCGCGCGTCGCCGGACTGAGCGAGCGCGTTTGCCTGTGGATCGCCGGGGTTGAGCGTGACGGCGGAAACGAGCAGCGCGCCAAGAATGAGCAGGGCCGCGCCCGCCGCGATCCAGCGCCGCCGGATGACGATGCGCGCCACCCGGTCCAGGCATGGCTGACGTGCGCTTCGCGACGACCGCGCGGCCAGTCGAGCCACGGCCCGACGGTAGCGAGGACGACCGGCAGAAGCGTGACAGCCACCGCGACACTCACGAGCGGAATCAGCATTCCACCAACGCCGACACTACGCAGGAAGGGAATCGGCAACGTGATGAGCGCGAACAGTCCCACCGCGACCGTCGTGCCGCTATGGATGACCGCCATGCCCGCCGTCTCCATTGCGCGCTGGACGGCGTCCGCATTGTCGTAGCCCGCCGCCCGCTCCTCGCGCCAGCGCACGACGACGAGGAGCGCGTAATCAATCGCGACGCCGAGGCCGATCAGCCCGATCAGAAACTGCACGATGAAGGAGATATCGGTGAGAGTGGTGACGCCCCAGACGAGCAGGAACGCGCCCATGATCGCCGGGATCGCCATCAGGAGCGGGACGAAGGCGAGGAAGGAACCGAAGACGAAGGCGAGAATGACGAGCGCGCCCAATCCACCGACGATGGATTCAGTCAGGACACTCCCGCCGCCACTAGTGGCGCTCGCGCTGCTGAGCGCGGTCGTGCCGGTGACCCGAAATGGCGCGACCGCTACCCGGAGATCGCGCACCGCCGCCTGTACATCGTGCAATCCCTGCGTCCCGTCCGCGAAACCGACGGGGCTGGTCGGGGTGTCAACGAGTGCGAAGGTCGTCCGGCCATCCTGTGAGACGAAGGCGCGATCGCCGGTGGAGGGATAGGAGACGATATGCACGCCCGGTACCGCCGCGTTGACGCGGGCGAGGGCGGCGGTCAGTTGGTCGGTAATACCGGGAGCATCAACGGTTGTGCCGTCCGGCAGGGTGACGACGAGCACGACGGGCGGCGTGCCGATGCCGTAGGTGTGTAGGAGGGTGTCGTTCGTGACGGACGACTCCTGACCGGGCGAGGAAAACTGCTTGGAGAGCGCTCCCGTCGCCCGCCCGACCGTCAGGATGCCGACGACGATCACGGTGAGCCAGAAGAGCGCGACGAGCAGTTTATGGCGAAGAATCCAGCGCGTGAATCCTGACATGAAAGACCTCCGATCCTACTACCCCGAATCACTACCCGATCATCACTGTAGGGTCCGCATGGCGGCAGGGTAAGTGAAGAACGTCCTGATTTGGGTATGACATCTGTCATATGCATTGCGTATCGGAAGGCATCATTTCTGCCTGCGACGCCGTGCCAATCTTTTCCGTCGCTCACCGGACGAGAGAGGCGGAACGCCTGGGATGTTTCAGGACAACGCGAAACGCAATGCGGTTGCCTGGCCGGAAGGGCACGATGCTACAATGTTGGGGGAAAGGGAGCGCCAATGGTGACGGTGAACGGCCGACGCCGGTTATCGCCAGCCGACCCTCGCCACCGAACTACCGGGCGCGCGGATCATGCTCGCAGCGGCGGGCATTGCCTGCGAGGTGGACGGTGATAGCGAGCAGCGCGGAGACCGCCCACTGCCCACTTCCGCCGATGCGGTTCTGGCATGAACGGTGCGTGAGGGAGTAACCAATGTCATTCGGCACAGCACTGCTCGTCATTGCACGATCCGTGTGGCGGTGGCGGAGGGCATGATCGGTGTCGAAATAACCGACGATGGATGCGACATCGCGTTCATCCCCGCTCCCGCTGCGACCGAAAAGAGTGGGAGCGGTCTCGCGGGTCTCGCGGAACGCGCCGCTGCTCATGGCGGCCGGTGCGAAGCGGGAGTCCGTGTGGGTGGCGCCTTCCGTCTCTTCGTCTCGCTGCCGATTGAGAATTGAGGGCTGCGTGATGATCCGCGTGCTGCTGGCGGAAGATCAGGCAATGGTCCGGGGGGCGCTGGCGGCGCTCCTCTCGTTGGAAGAGGAGATCGAGATTGTCGCTGAGGCGGCGCGCGGCGACGAAGTCGTCTCACTGGCGCTCGCCACACGGCCCGATGTGGCACTGCTCGATATTGAGATGCCCGGTTGCGATGGGATCACCGCCGCCGCCGCGCTGCACGCGCACCTGCCTTCCTGCCGCGTCCTCATCCTGACGACTTTCGGACGGCCCGGCTATCTCCGGCGGGCGATGGAGAGTAACGTCGTCGGCTTTCTCGTCAAGGATGCGCCCGCCACCCAACTGGCGACCGCGATCCGGCGGGCGATGGCAGGCGAACGTGTCGTTGACCCCGCCCTCGCCGCCGCCGCGCTCAGTGAGGGCCATAACCCGCTCACCGCGCGCGAGCGCGAGGTCTTGCGCGTCACCGCCACCGGCCTGAGCATCGCCGACGTGGCCCGCTCCATCAGTCTCTCCGATGGCACAGTGCGCAACTACCTCTCTTCCGCCATCCAGAAACTGGAGGCGCGCAACAGCACGGAGGCGGCGCGTATCGCGGAGCAGAAGGGCTGGCTGTAGCGGGTAGTAGCCAGTAGCCAGTAGTCAGAACGGAATCGTCCCCTTCTGACTACTGGCTACTGGCTACTCATTTTCCGGGGCGCAGAAGAGGTAAACGAGTTCCTTGATGTGCGCGAGGGCATCCGAGAGGCGCACGCTCTCGTTCGCGCCGTGGGCGCGGCTCTCGCGCTGCCGCCCGAGGCCGACGGTGGCGATCTGATCGGTGCCGATCGTCTCCGCGACATTCGCCATATCGGTCGAGCCGCCGCTGCCGGTGCGATGAAAATCGGCGTCCGTGTAGCCATGCAGGCGCTTCATGATCGCGACGAGTTTGTTGGCAAGCGGGTGATCGGCGCTCTGATAGTAGGCGGGATATGCCTTCATGAATGAGACCTCGACCGCCTTTGCCCGGCTGCGCTCCTGCCCGCGCTCCACCGCAGCGCGGATCTCGCCCTCCACCTCCTCATAGCGCTCTTCGGGGATGAAGCGGCGGTTGACGACGAGCGTGCAGGTCGCGGGGACGATGTTCGATTTGACGCCCGCATGGATGATGTCGAGGTTGAACATCGGGCGGAGGTGATCGGGGGCATTCGGCGCGGGGGCGAGGGGCAGAGCCGACCGCCGTGATTCGACGTCGCGCTTGAGGGCGAGCAGTTCGACCATGATCGGTACGGCTTCCTCAATCGCGTTGATGCCATTGTAGTTCGCCCCGGAGTGGCACGACTCGCCGACGACGGTGATTGTCACATCCACGGAGCCATTGGAACCAAGGCGCAGTACGGGGTCCTGCGATCCTTCCATACAGAGTACGGGGGCATGGACGTAGCCGAGTTTGGCGAGATGCCAGATGCCGGGGTAGACGCCGATCTCCTCATCGGTGCAGATGCAGGCGGTGAGGTCCCAGACCGGCGTGAGTCCGAGATCGTGGATCACGTCGAGCGCGGTGAGAAGCGAGGCAATTGTCCCCTTCATGTCCGCGACGCCACGCCCGTAGATACGCCCGTCGTGCAATTCGGCGCCGAAGGGGTCGTAATCCCAGTGTTCCTCGACAGGCACAGTGTCCATATGCGCGTAAATCGTCAGCGGCGGCTTGCCCACCGCGCGCCGCGCGACGAGGTTGACGCGGTCCCCTTCGAGGGGCAGGGGGATCGCCGCGATCAGGTCGGGCGGGATGATGACGCGCTCCGTGGTCAGACCCGCCGCCTCGAACTGCGGCGCGATCAGGTCCACCAACCGATCGTAATGACGCCCGGGTGGGACGGTGTTGTCTACGCGGATAATCGCCCGCAGCCGTGCGAGAAAGACGTCCTGCCGCGCGTCCACCGCCGCGAAGATCGCGTCCCAGTCCAGCGATTGCCCCGTCGTGCCCTCCACCATCATGCATTCCCCTCCCTATCGCGCCTGGATCACGATCCCGCTGCGAGAGCGTGCGCGGCGACGTGATGGCAGTATACGGCACGATTCGTCCGTCCAGCGGTCACATCGCGGCTCCATCCGGCGACGATCTTACCGCGCGGTGAGGGCGCGGACGCTGGCAAGGGTATCAATCTCATCGAGCGGCTTATCGTCCCGCACGCGGAGGATGCGTGGGAAGCGGAGCGCGTAGCCGCTCTTGTGCCGTTTGCTCTCCTGCACGGCATCGAAGGTCACTTCGAGGACAATTGCTGGATCCACCGTGCGGACGCGGCCAAAATCCTGGCGCGTATGGGCGAGGAACCACTGCGTCAATTCGGCAATTTCGGCGTCGGTCAGGCCGCTGTATGCCTTGCCGATATTGAGGAGCGCCGGATCGCTGGCCGAAGCGCGAACGGCGAAGGTGTAGTCGGAGAGAACATGCCGCCGCTTGCCATGCCCCCACTCGACCGCCGTCACGACGACATCGAGGCTGGCAAGCGCCCGCTTCACCTTGCGCCACTCCGCGCCACGCCGCCCCGGTGTGTAGGCGGAATGCGGCAGTTTCACCATCAACCCCTCGTTGCCGCGCGCCCGCGCCGCCACGAAAAGCGTCTCGATCTCATCCGGCGCCGTGACATGCTGGGCGCGGGAGAGGCGGACGGGATTTCCTCTCTCCCCGGTTCCCTTCCCTGCGAGGAAAGCGGCACCTCCTTTGCCTTCTCCTTCATTTAGCAGGGATATGTCTTGCTGTAAGAGGGCGGCAAGGAGGGTGCGGCGTTCGGTGAGCGGGCGGGCGAAGAGCAGATCGCCGCCCTGATAGAGCAGATCGAAGGCGACGAGAACGGCCGGGATGTCGCGCACGATCTCGTCCGTGACGGTTTTGCGGCCAAGCCGTTGCTGGAACTGCGTGAATGGCAGCACCCTCCCCTCTCGCTCGCCGATAATCTCGCCGTCGAGTACGAACGGGCCGGGCAGGGCACGCAGCGGCGCGTGCAGCTCCGGGAAGCGATGCGTGATGTCGTCGAGCGTGCGGGAGTAGATGGCGAGCCGGTCTCCATCGCGATGCACCTGCGCGCGGATGCCATCAAACTTGTCTTCGACGAGCGCCCACCCTTCGGGGAGATTCGCGAGCGCCTCCTCGGGCGTGGCGGCGGGCGTAGCAAGCATCGCGCCGAGCGGATGGAAGAGGCGAAGCGCGGCACGGTCGAGCGTGCCCGCCCGCGCGAGGACGGCGACTTCGCCGAGATCACCGAGCAGCATTGCGGCATGGCTGACTGCCGCAAGCGGCCGATGGAAACCGCGCGCCAATGCGTCCTCCACCAGTCCCTGCTTCAGACCGATGCGGAGATCACCGGAGACAAGTTTGACGAGATACGTCGCCTCCATGAGCGTGGCGCGACGGATGAGGTCAGTAAGAAGATTCGTCTTCGCTTTCGTGCCGGGCGTCACGGCGAGTGATTCCAGCGCCATTTCGACCGCCGCGAGGGTCAGGACCGACGTTTCCGGGAGATGGCCGGGAAGGATGGCCCGCGCCACTTCGCCCAATTCGCCGAGGCGGACGGAGAGCGGCGCGATCTCCTCTCGCGTCAGACCGGAGAGAGTCACGAGCGTCTGGACAATCGCCGCGCCACCGACCTGCAGAACACGTACATCGTGCCGCGGGAAGACCTGCCCCGCGATGTAGCGCGCCGCGAGGGCAAGGTCATTATCACCCAGCGTCGCGAAATAGCCCGCGAGCAGGGCCATCTTTTCCAGTTTTTTCGTTGTGCCGCGCACCTGCTCCGCCACCGCCGCCAGCGTCTCGAAAGAGACCGATGGCGTCTCCTGCGCGAACGTTACGGGCATCATGCCATCTCCATTTGCATCATCTTCCTCACATACCGGCGAGAAAGTGGGCATCGTAGCCGCGCTCGCGGAGGTCCGTTGCGAATTTCGTGCCGCCGTGAACGGTATAGATCGTTTTCGCGCCGCTCTCCTCGACATAGCGAAGGAGATCGTCGTACCCCGCGTGGTCGGAGAGGGGCAGGACGCGGTGCACATCCCGATAGATATTCCGCGCGCCGGGGTGCAGCGCCCAGCCGGTGAGCAGGATGGTACGGATCGGCATGAGGGCGCGGAGCATCGCCTGCCTGCGTACGGAAGGCGGGCAGAGCAGGATGTTATCCGCCACCTGTCCGCGTACGTACCGTGTGTACGGGCCGGGGAAGCGGACGCCGCACGCCTCATAGATCTGGCAGATGTTGTTCACCGCGCCGTGACACATCACGGGATACCCCCAGCCGGTGAGAAGGGAGAGCGCTTCCTGTGCCTTGTCGAGTGCGTAGCCGAGCACAACCGGTACTTCCCCCACCGCGTAGGCCATCTCGATCTCCGCCTGAAGCGCGGCATGAATTTCCGCGTCGGGCGGAAAGAGGTAGCGCGGTTCGCCGAAGGTACATTCGATAATCAACACATCGCACGGCACGATCACGCCCGTTTCCGCCGCGACGTTGGGGCGCAGTTTCATGTCGCCGGTGTAGCAGACGCGGATACTGCCCGTTTCGATGAGCGCCTGCGCGGAGCCGAGGCAGTGGCCCGCTGGGTAGAATGTCAGTCGAGCCGGCAGTGGGCCGGGAAGATCGAGCGGCTCACCATACGCTAGCGGCGTGACCGTACCGGCGAATGACCGCACGCGATGTTGGAGAATGCGAGCAGTTTCCGGGGTCGCGATTACCTCACCGTGCGCCTCAATGTGGTCCGCATGACCGTGCGAGACGACCGCGCGGGCCTGTGGCTGATGCGCGTCAAGCCACAGATCGAGCGGGGGGAGATAGACCCCTTCATCAAACGCGACTTCCATCATGGCGATCCCTCGTCGCACGCGGCAGAGCGTGTTCGTACACAGTGACAATGGCTATTTCTTCGCGCAGTCCGCCGACCGTCCGTACGCGACAGACTGTCAACATTGATCGCATGCGTGCGCAATTAAGCATTGTCGCTATAAACGACTTTGCTCTCCATCTTCCCCACCGACGAAGCGAATGCAGAGCGCGTTGTCGCGCACCGTTGCCCCCGTAGCGGTGCGGCGTGCAAGCATATCGGGCAGCATGACGTGATGTTTATGCCAGCCGACCTGGATGTCTAATTCATCGCCACGCTGATGGAGGTCCACACGCTCGTTCGCCATGAAGGGCAGATCGAGGATGAGGATGATCTCCTCCCCTTCCCGCTCAATCCGCTGCGGCTGCCCGCGGTAGAAGAACTGGGCCGGATCGCGATCGCCGTAGAGTTCGTCCGCCACGCGAGTGAGGAGGGGCATGCCGACGATCTCCTCCGTGAAGTACGGCACGGCGAAGCGCGGCAATGGCCCGAACGATTCATCAATTACCCGCTGATACTTCACTTGCGTCTCGCGGAGCGAATTGTAGAGACTCCCCTCCCCACTTGCCGGGAGGACACGGTTGATAATCACGCCATCCACCAGATAGTTGAAAAGACTGAGATAGGTGAGGGAGCGCTGCGCCTCGCGAATCACCATCCGCTCCAGATTGACGACGACCCGCACCGAGGTGATCTCCGGATCGGTGAGCAAATCACGCACAGCGGTCAGGCGCGAAACCATCGTATCCACAGTATCAAAGAGTTCATCCCCCGCCACGGGCATCGTGCTGACGCGCCTGACGACCGGGCGCATCACCTTCGCCATCCGGCGCACGGTCGGGAAAAGCCGCTGCATCCACCAACTCATTACATCCGGCAAGCTGAGCAGTTTGAGCGTTTCACCCGTCGGGGCGGCATCCACGATCACCGTGTCATACGCACCACTTTCGGCGTGCCCTTTGATACGCAGCAGTGCGAACAGTTCCTCGGTGCCTGGCATGACGGTCAGTTCCTCATTCGTCAACCCCTCGAAACCCTGCCAGGCGAGTAAATCCGTGAGGTATTGCTGCACGCGACCCCAATTGCGCTCCATTTCGTGTAGCGCGTTGACTTCCTGCGCCCAGAGGTTCGGCGCGACCGGAATCGGTTCGGCCTCCAGGCGGGTGTCGAGCGCGTCGCCGAGCGAATGGGCGGCATCGGTGCTGAGAATGATCGTGCGCTGGCCGCGCTCGGCGCACCGGATGGCCGTCGCGGCCGCGACCGTCGTCTTGCCAACGCCACCCTTCCCAGTATGGACAAGAATGCGAACCATCGAAGCCCCAATCGCTGCCAGTGGAGAAGAAGCACGCAACCCCCGCCATCAGTATCGCACCCTGGCCGATCAGCGTCACGCACCTGCATGGCGAGGCGAACAGCGTCGCGGAACAGATCCATCCAACGGTTTTCAGTACGCGCATCAACGGCGCAGCGGGTGAGCAAGAATAGGGATATGTGATAGGCTGGCAACGAGGAAATGGAGGGGTGTCACGCCGCGAAGAGCCAAATATATGCTAGCATGATCGGTCAGATCAGCCCTTTGTGCCCTGCTATCAGGTTGGTTATACAACAAAGTAGCGTTCTTAGCGGGATATTTGTCTAGCCTTTGTCGTCAATAACGATAATGCTTTCGCGCGTCGCGAATGACAATGATTATGTCAACCGCACAGGGAGTGGCTGTGAAACGTCGCGCTACCGAAGCGATCGGCTGCCCCTTTCGTCGGGACCATTGCGCGGAGCACGCTCGCCGGGGTGGCAACGATGAACGACCATTCGATGTTTTTCCGTAATCCTCCCTGCCGATTCCCGATCCGCATCGTTCCCTTTGCCGGTGGTGAACCGGCGTTGCATGAGGCAGTGCCGGGTGGTGTAATTACAATCGCATAGCAACCGAAGATGGTTCGACGCTATTGCCGCGCCTTCGTTCAATATCCGGCTGCGGAGATCGTTCGCGATTCGGCCGGCGTTGGACTGAACCCGCGCGCTTACTGCTGCGAATAATGAGTACCGCTCCGTGATTTCCGGGCGTCGCGCCGCTGGTACACCCGAAGCAGCCGACGCCAGTCAATGAGCGCCTGCCCTCCCCTCCCCCCTCACCGACGCGACGCGAGCGATGGTTTGTGGGATCATCCTTCACCGGGCAATGCGCGAATGAACTCCAATTGTTCGCGCACCCGATCTCTCCGCCACTCGTCGGCGGCTCCCTGCCGGTCCTACGCCACCCCAGAGACGGAGCCATGACGCGCAATCAGCGGCACCCGTCACGGCCCCACAGAGGCCGGGCGATCTATTCTGAGGCCAAAGCACGGCCCAGATGTCCTCGTGAAGGAAAACGCCCCGTAGCGGGGCGTACAATGCGAAATCATGATTTTCCGTACGATTTTGTCGCCGGATCGGCTCTTTTCCGCCGTTACGTACCCACCACAGCCGGATCGGCGAATGGCAGTTTCTTGCCGGGGTTCATGATGCCGTTCGGATCGAGCGACCGCTGCATCTGTCGCATAATCGTGACGGCCGCGCCGAGTTCGGCGTCCGCGTAATCACGCCGGACGACGCCGATGCCGTGCTCGCCGCTCGTCGTGCCGCGATATTCGAGGGCGAGAGCGTGGATGTCCTCCGTGAGCAACTTGGCGCGCTCGATCTCCTCCGGCGTATGATGGACGACGATCGCGCTGTGGACATTGCCACTGCCGATGTGCCCGTAGAGGACGACGGCGACCTGCCGCTTCTCCGCCGCCTCGGCGATCTTACGCAGCGTCGCGGGCATGTCTTTGAGTGGGACGCAGATGTCTTCTCCCATGCCGACACGGGTGCCGCCGGGTACGACGAGCGATGAAGCCGCGCCGAGCGCCGCCCGGCCCGCCCAGAGCGATTCCATCTCTTTCGGGTTCGTGGCCGTCTCGACGCTCGTCGCCAGCTCGCGCGCCACCTGCTCGATGCGTCCGACGGTATCTGCGACGACCGCCGAACTACCGTCCGCCTCGACAAGGAGCATCGCCGCGCACTCGACCAGTTTGAGGTCCGGCTTGAAGATATTGACCGCGCGGATAGCGGAGCGATCCATGATCTCCAGCGCGGCGGGCAGGATGCCACCCCGGAAGATACGGCGCGTCATCTCCGCCGCGTCCTCAAGGCTGTCGAAACGGGCGACGACGAGGCCGCGCGACTCCGGCTTCGGAATGATGCGAAGGCGCAACTGCGTGATGACGCCGAGCGTCCCCTCGGACATGATGAACAGCGGCGTGAGGTTGAGGCCGGAAACGGACTGAAGCGCCTTGGAACCCTCCCCACCCGTCCAGACCACCTCGCCCGTCGGCAGCACGACTTCGATACCGAGCACGTAATGCAGGGTCGGCCCGTACTTGACGGCGCGCATGCCGCTCGAATTGTTCGCGGTCATGCCGCCGACGCTGGCGATCTTGCTACTGCCGGGATCGGGCGGGAAGATCATGCCATACTTCGCGAGTGCATCGTTCAGGTTGGCGTGGATCACACCGGGCTGGCAGAGCACCTGAAGATTATCGGCGTCAATCTCGATGATCCGGTCCAGCACATTCAGCGCGACGACGATACCGCCGTAGTGCGCCACCGCGCCACCACTGTACGCCGAGGCGGAGCCGCGCGGCACCACCGGGACGTGGTAGCGATTCGCCACCTGCATCACCGTGACGACATCCTGCGTATCGCGCGGCAGCACGACGCAATCCGGCCGACCGGGATGCGCCTCCGAGTTGAACGAGGCATCGTAGGTGTAGGGGAAGAGCGCCGCCGGGTGGGTCAGCACTCGTTCCGCACCGAGCCGCCGCACGAGGTCCGCCACTGCCGCCCGTGCATCCTCGTCCCGCCGTAAGAGCGGCGGCGGCTGCGCGTCCATCCCCGCCGTCGCGACCAGTTTTTCCCCCGTGACCGCCATGCCTCCGGCCTCCTGCTTAATTCCGCCTTCTTCTATCGCTCGGCGTGGGAAGGGATGATTCGGTCTCACGCTCTTGTCACGCCGCTTCGATCTCCGCTCATCCCGTACCGGTCTCTCCCCTTCCCGTCCGCTTGAGCAGGGAGCGGAATACGACGATCATTCTAGCACGGCGCTGCGGCGAACTGATCGCGCAGCCGAGAGCGGCGAGACCGATACACGCGGCGCAAAGGCACCCCCGTACAATGTGATCGAAAATGGAAATCGGCGAACGTGCGCTGAGGTGATGCACGTGCGGCGGGGGATATGTCTGTCTTGGTGTGATACGATCGCGTTCAGTCTCCTCATCGCTCCACCGATGAGTTTCTGTGCGTGCCGACGTTTCATATTCAGGAACGTCGGCACCTGAGCCGATACTATCAAGGAGAATGCAGCGTGGATTGGAAACTCGAACTCGTGGTCGTTCCCGTCGCGGACGTGGACCGTGCCAAAGCCTTCTACATCGAGCAGGCCGGCTTCAATCTGGATGTTGACCACCGCGCCGGCGACTTTCGCGTCGTGCAGCTCACACCGCCGGGTTCGGCGTGCTCGATCGCCCTCATGAAGAACAGCGAGGCGGCGGGTTCCGTCCACGGCCTGCATCTGGTCGTCGCCGACATTGACGCCGCCCGCGCCGAACTCGTCGAACGCGGGACAGATGCCGGCGAGATCTTCCATTTCGCGGCGAGCGGTCAGATGCCAGGCCCTGACCCCCAGCGCAGCAACTACAACTCGTTCCTCTCCTTCAGCGACCCCGACGGCAACGATTGGCTCGTGCAGGAAGTCAGGCGAGCGTAACCCGGAGTATGACCGAGATGCCTGCGCACGTGATGGGCGAATGGGAGCGTAGATAATGAATCACCCGGACATGGTCGCGGCGCGCGCCGGGGGAGAAACGCCCAAAGCCGCCCGCCCCCCGCCCGCGCGGCGCGCACAGAACCACCACAGCGACC
>JAICJW010000572.1 GCA_025928215.1 Chloroflexia bacterium
CGCTTCCTTTTGATCGGGGATGGCGAACTGCGCGCGGCCATGCGGAAAGAGGCGGCACGGCTCGGAATCACGGACCAGGTAATTTTCGCCGGGTTGCGCCCCGATGTGCCGCGCGTGATGCTCGGCGCGATGGACGTCTTCCTCCTGCCATCCCTCTATGAAGGGTTGCCGCTCGTACTGATGGAGGCGCAGGCGGCGGGGTTGCCGTGCGTCTTCTCGGACACCATCTCTTGCGAGGCGGATATCGTGCCGCCGCTCGTCCATCGGCGCGCGCTGACCGCACCTGCCCGCGCGTGGGCGGAGACGCTACTCGCGATCCGCGCATCGGGGCCGCCGGTCAGCAGAGAAGAAGCCTTCGCGATGGCCGAGGCGACGCCGTTCAATATCCGCACGTCCTGGAAGTTGCTGGAGCCGGTCTATGCCCACCCTTAGCGTGCTGGATACGGCGGTCACTCCGGCCGGCGAGGCTCCGCGTGCCATGCCCACCACGCGCCAGCGCCGCGCCGTCACGCTCCTCTTCGCGCATCTCTGCCTCGTGGCGAGCGTCATCACACTCTATGTCTGGGTGCGCCCGCTCGCGGGGTGGAGCGATGGCGCGCTTCTCTCCGCCGCGTCCGTGACGCTGCTTGCGGAACTCGGCTGGCTACTCGGTTCGTGGAAGGCGATAACGGGCAGCATGTTCGATCCGTACAGCATCTTCATCGTCGCCGCGATGGTCTTCAACGCCGGATGCGCCTTCCTCTATCTCGTCGGATTGAACACAACGGGCTTGATGATCCTCGATTTCTCGTTCCCCGCGAACGTGACCCTGCAGACGCTGCTCCTGATTTTCCTCTGCCTCGCCGCCTTCCATTTCGGCGCGCTCCTGCACGCCGGATCGCAACAGGCGCCGCTCTTCCCGGATCGCTGCATGACCGCGCAGGCGTCGCCCTCGCCAGAGCAAATCCGGTTCGTCGGTTGGGCGCTCATCGTCGCGTCCGCCCTACCGACCGCGCTGCAACTGAAGCAGGCGATCAGCGTCGTACGGTCGGCCGGCTACTTTGGGCTGTATCAACAGGAGTATGCGACGGGCCTCCAGGCGAGCGGGCAGTTTCTCGGCAGTTTCATAGTGCCGGGCGCGCTCGTCCTCCTCGCGGGGAGTCAGCTGTCGCGCCGGGGGAAAATCGGCTCCGGGATCGTCGTGGCGATCTACGCGCTCATTCAGTTGTTTCTCGGCGCGCGCTACCCGGCAATCGCCCCCGTGATCGCCTATACATTGCTCTGGCATCGCGTCATTCGGCCCTTGCCGCGCGCGCTGACCATCGCGGCGGCGGTCGTCATTTTCGGCATCGTCTTCCCGATTGTCGGCGCGACGCGCGATAAGCCCGCCGACGATCCCTACGCCACGGAGGCGGCACCCTCCGGGAAAGCCAGCCCCTTCACCGGCGTCCTCGCCGAAACCGAGAGCACGACGTCCACCATCGCGGACACCCTGACGCTCGTACCCTCCGTTCGCCCTTTCGATCACGGCACGCAGTATTTCTACGCCGCCTCCACGCTGGTGCCGAACCTCTTCTGGGACCTGCACCCCGCGACGCGGCACGGATTGGCGGGGGATTGGGTGACATGGATCGTCAATCCCGGATTCGCGGCGGCCGGTGGCAGTTTGGGCTACTCATTCATCGCGGAGGCATACCTGAACTGGGGCTGGATCGGCGGGCCGCTCTTCCTCGGCATCGTCGGCTTCTTTTTCGCGCAGCTCGTCTCCTGGGGATGCCGCACCGGCGCACCCGCGCGGCTGGCGGTCATTGCGTCCTTTCTCACCTTTATCATCTTCTGGTCGCGCGGGGAATCCATCAATATTGTCCGCCCACTGGTCTGGTACTCGCTCGTGCCGTACGTGATGATTCTTTTCGTCGCGGCCATGGATCGCCGGGGCCTCGGGCCGGTGCATCTCTGGCACCGCGTGCGCCGACAACCGGAGGAAGCCAGATGA
>JAICJW010000364.1 GCA_025928215.1 Chloroflexia bacterium
CGATGCCCTCCCGGAACTTGGTGATGAACAGGGCAGGGGAGTCGGTCCGCGGCCGGATCGCCAGGTAGCTGCGGATCGCCCGGCATGCCTTCCAGTTCAGCGTCACCGTCCGGGTTTTCCGCCCCTTGCCATGGATCGTCACGCTGCCGAGGTTCTCCTTGCCGATCCGCCCCTGGGGGAGGACGAGGTCATTGAGCGTGAGGCGGGAGAGCTCGGTGAGGCGCATGCCGGTCTGCAGGAAGATCTCGATGATCGCCAGGTCGCGCGGGTCGTACGCCGCCGCCTCGCGCAGGCGCTTGTACTCGCCCTCGGAGGGGACGCGGGGCTGCTTCTGCTCCTTCATCGGCAGGCGCAGGTCGAGGGTCGGGTCCGACAAGATGATCTTCTGCTTGAGGAGGAAGAGGAAGAAGGGGCGCATTGAGGAGACCTTGCGCCGCCTGCTGCTGCCGGCCCGCCCCAGCCGGTCCAGCTCGCCCAGGTAGCCCTCCAGGTGGCGGAGCGTCACCGCCTGCGCGGTCGCGACATTCCGGGTCGCGAGATAGGCGATCAGGCCCGCGATGTCGAGGGCGTAGTCCCGCCGCGTGCGCTCCGCGAAGTTGCGGGTGGCGAAGTGCTCGACGCGGTGAGCGCCGAGACCTGCTCGGTGTCGTACCGGGCGCGCAGCGCCCCGATCGCCGCGCTGTCTGGTGGCCCCGGGTTCGCGAGAATGGTCGCTAACTCGCGGAAATACTCCTCGTGCACCCCGGCGGGAGAGATGAGAAGGAGCAGTGTCGCGGGCGCCTTCCCCGGATTGCCGAAGCCGTGCACCATTCCCGGTGGCACGCGAACCACGCCGCCCGGCCCCACCCGTTCGCTCCGGTCGCCCGCGCGGATCGCGAACTCGCCGTCAAGGACGCAAAAGATCTCCTCGATCGTGCGGTGCACGTGGTCGCCCGTCGCGAACCCCGGTGCCGTGATGAACTCGAGCACCGTCGGGCCGCCGCCCGCGCGCTCCCCGGCCGCTTTGAACACGACCTCGGTGCCGCGCAGCGATACCCGTTCACCCTCACCCGGTGCGAGATACGCCTGCTCCATCGCCATCTTCTCCTGCCTCCTTGCTGCTTGCTCCTTGCTCCGCTGTCGAACGCCTGCTGCTACTCTAGACGCACACCCGGTGGCAGTCTATAAACGGGTTCACCGGTTCGGTGTGAACCGCTTCACAGTTGGGAGAGTGACCCATGGTGCGCGAGGTGCTGGCGCAGCTGCCCCTGTTCGCTGACCTCCCCGCCGCGGAGATTGCGCGCGTGGGCGGGGCGATGCGCCGCCGTCGCTACCCGAAGGGGAGCCTGATTCACGCCGCGGGGGCGATGGGCGCCGACCTGTACATCATCGCGTCCGGCCGAGTGATTATCCAGCTCCCCTCCGAGCGTGGGGAGGAGCTGACGCTGCGGCTGCTGTGGCGCGGTGACTTCTTCGGCGAGATTTCCCTCGTGGACGACGCGCCGTGGTACGGCGATGCGATCGCGTTCGACGACTGCGAACTGCTGCTCCTCGGCAAGCGGGAGTTCCTGGCGCTGCTCGATGCGCACCCGAGCGTGCACCGGCGCCTGCTGGCCATCGTCTGCGGGCGGCTGCGGCACAACGCGCGCTTCGCGCGCGACCTGGCGTTCCTCGACGTGCCCACGCGCCTGGCGCGGGCGCTCGTGACGCTGGTGGAGAGCGGGGGCTGGGGCTGGACGGGGGAGCGGCAGGCACGCGACGTGGGGATGGTTGAGATCACGCAGGGCGCCTTAGCCGCGCATGTGGGCGCGACGCGGGAGAGTGTCAATAAGTGGCTGGGGTATTACGAGCGGCAGGGGTATCTCAGCCGGGAGCGCGACCGGATCGCGGTGCTGCGGCTGGATGAGCTACGGGCGCGCGCCGGGGTGGAATAACCGACGGGGAGCATCCGGCACATGAACCCGCAGACGCGGTGCGCGCTCGGGCGGAAGCGAGGCGGCCGCTTCCGGCGCATGCCTCACGGGTGCGCAAAGACCACCGTGCCGTCGTGCCACTCCGGGTCGGTCACCATCAACTCGCACAGCCGTCGGTAGGATACGTCCATCGCCGGACTCTCCGCGTTCTTCCGGTACGCCTCCTCAGTCGCGAAGACGACCGCGAGAATCAGTGCGTCCGCATCGCTGTCCGCCTGGTAGAGGTACTCCGCCACCCGACCGGGGAAGTCCTACTCATCGATCTCGTGCCAGAGCGCGATGAACCGCTCGCCCATCCCCGGCTTGAGAACGATCCGCGCCACCGTCCCGTACATCGCTCGCTTTCCCCTCGCAACGCGCCGGCCTGCCGGTGTCGCGACAAACCGCCACGTCGTCCCTATTGCGTCACTTATCAACTACCGCAGCGATCGTCTCCGATGCGGCAATGGAGCGGCAATATCTCGCCCGCATCCGGTGGCTTCGTGGCCGTACGTACTCGGACAATCGATGCTATGGCGCGTCGCTGTGACACGAGCGCGACCCGAGCGCGAGTTGCGCGGTGGTGAAGGCGATGAAAAACGCTAAGTGACGCTGTAGGGCTCGTTTTTGGAACGGGCCGACTCAAGGCAGATAACGCCGCCTGCCTTGAGTCTCGCTGGCCTTCTTCGTCCAATATCACCAGCGCGTTACGGCGCGGTAGCGATGTTCTGATTCATGCGGAAGAAGTTGGTCGGGTCGTACTGCGCCTTGATCGCGGCCAGCCGCGCGAAATTCCCACCATAGGCGCTCCGAACCCTCTCCCCGCCTTCGTCATGCCCCAGTTCATTCACGTAGACTCCGTGCGCCGCGTGCGGCTGCATCTCCGTGAAGAACGCGCGCGTCCACCCGATGTTGCGGTCGCTCTCATTCGGATCGCTCCAGTTCGAAAGGATCGCGAGGGAATGCGGCACGTCCCGGTGACCGAAGGCCATCGCATCGGGCGCGACCCTGCCGACCGCGCCGTGGAAGTCCTGGATAAGCACGACGGTATGCGGCGACGGAACCGCGTTCGCGTGGCGAATGATCGTCTCGATCGCCGCGTCGCCGATCGCGGGCATGTAGGTCGACTTCCAGTAGTTCTGCCGGCCGTACGGGAAGGCGCTGTCGAGCATCGACTGCAACGCCGTATACGGCATCGGCCCGATCATGTCGGCGATTGGGGGCCCGTGCTGCTTCAGGGGCGCGAGGACGCGCTCGCCTCCCTCGATGGGGCCGACGTAGCAGGCGACCAACGCCACGACCATGTTTCCGTCCGGCATCGTCAGGATGGCGGCGTAGGTCGTCAACTCGTCGGGCTGCGCGGCCGCGAACGCGCCGTAGAAGCGCAGCACCTCCGCCGCCCGGTCGATGGGATGCACCACCATGCCGCCGAGGATCATCGGACCGACCGGATGCAACCGGTACTCGAGGGACGTGACGACCCCGAAGTTCGCCCCCGCGCCGCGCATCGCCCAGAAGAGGTCCGGGTGCTCATGCTCGCTTGCGCGCCGGAGGACACCATCAGCGGTGACGACATCGACCGAGAGCAAGTTGTCGCAGGTGGTGCCATACTTACCAGTCAGCCAGCCCGCGCCGCCGCCGAGCGTCAGGCCGGCGATACCGGTGGCTGAGATGGTGCCGCCGACGGTCGCGAGCCCGAACGCCTGCGTCTCGTGGTCGAACTCGCGCCAGAGCAGGCCGGGCTCCGCCCGCGCCGTGCGCGCCTCGGGATCGACGTGGACACCTTTCATCCCGGACAGATCAATCATCAGGCCGCCGTCGCACACGGCATTGCCGGCGACATTATGCCCGCCGCCGCGGATCGAGACGAGCAGCCCCTGGTCGCGCGCAAAATTGACGGAGGCGATGACGTCTGCCGCGCCCCGGCAGCGCGCGATCAGCGCCGGGCGGCGATCGATCATCCCGTTCCAGACCGTGCGTGCGGCATCATATCCGTCGTCGCCCGGTTCGAGCAGCGCGCCGCGTAGTGTGCTCCTGACATCCTGGATAACCGCCTCGTGGATCTCTTGCGGGACACGCGGGCTGATCACCATGGCAGACCTCCCTTTCTCCGATACCGCATCAATGCCGCCCCATCATACCGACGAACGATCCGTGTATTGCCCAGGGCTTCGTCGCCATAGTGTGCGCCCGCGGACGCAACGTTCCAAGGCACAACGCGTGCACAGTGGCGTGCACAGTCGGCTGTTCACCCTGGAGATGGCCGTGCTACGATGCGGATTGTCGCCTCCCGGAGTCCTTCGGCGGTGTGAGCGCCTGCCGGCCGCTCCCGCGCGATGTCGCGCATCGATACGAAGGTAGAGAATATGGACACGCACAACGATTCCAGCTTCGGCGCGTTGCTCAGGCACCTTCGATCGGCGGCGGGGCTGACCCAGGAAGCGCTGGCGGAGCGCGCACAGTTGAGCATCCGGGGCATCAAGTATCTCGAGCACGACGACCGCAAGCCCTACGGCGACACGGTGCGCCGCCTGGCTGAGGCCTTGGGATTGGATGCCGACACACGCGCATCCTTCGAGTCCGCGGCACGCCACGGCGCCTCTGCTGCGGCCGAGGACTCACAGCACGGATCGGATTTCCCCATGCCTCCCCACCTCGCCAACGGATTGATCGGGCGGGAGATGGCGATTGCGGCGCTGCGCGAACTCCTCGGCAGCAACGCGGTCCGGCTCGTCAGCCTCACCG
>JAICJW010000563.1 GCA_025928215.1 Chloroflexia bacterium
GTTCGAGATCGTGGACAACAGCGTCGACGAGGCGCTCGCCGGCCACGCGACGACGATTTTCGTCACGATCGGCAAGGACGAGACGGTGACGGTGCGCGACAACGGGCGCGGCTTCCCGGTCGGTCGTCACCACCAGATGAAGGACAAGGACACGCTCGAAGTGATCCACACCGTCCTCCATGCCGGCGGCAAGTTCGGCGGCGGCGGCTACAAGGTCTCCGGCGGTCTGCACGGCGTCGGCGCATCGGCGGTCAACGCCCTCTCGAACTGGATGCGTGTCGAGTCGCACCAGAACGGCAAGATTTACTGGCAGGAGTACGAGCGCGGCAAGCCGCTCGACAAGGTGAAATCCAAGACGAACCCGGACCCGAACGACCGCGGCTCCCTGACCGCCTTCCGCTTCGACGACACAATCTTCAAGGAGTTGTCGTATTCGTACGACACGCTCTTGAGCCGTTTCCGCGAGCAGGCGTATCTGACGCAGGGCCTGCGCATCACGATGGTGGACGAGCGCACCGATCAGGAATGCACCTTCTATTTCGAGGGCGGCATCGTTTCCTACGTGCGCCACCTGAACAAGCACCGCACGCCGGTGCATCAGCCGCCCTTCTTCGTGCGCAAGCAGGTGGGTGACTACCTGATCGAAGTGGCGTTGCAGTACAACGACACCTTCGGCGAGGCGGCCTTCTCGTTCGCGAACAACATCAACACGGTGGACGGCGGCACGCACATGAGCGGCTTTCGCGCCGCCCTGACGCGCACGATCAATGACTTCGCCCGCAAGCAGGGCATCCTCGGCGAGAAGGCGGACGCGCTGACCGGTGACGACGTGCGCGAGGGTCTGACGGCGATTGTCTCCGTCAAGTTGCCCGATCCCTCCTTCGAGAGCCAGACGAAGGTCAAACTGACGACGCCGGATATGGCGGGCGCCGTCCAATCGGCGATGAACGAGTCGTTCAGCATGTGGCTGGAGGAGAACCCCTCCGCCGCCAAGCGGATCGTCGAGAAGTGCCTGATGTCCGCCCGCGCGCGGGAAGCGGCCCGCAAGGCGCGCGATGTCACCCGTAAGGGGATGATGGACGGCCTCGCGCTCCCCGGCAAACTGGCGGACTGCCAGGAGACCGACCCCGCGAAGAGTGAACTCTACATCGTCGAGGGCGACTCGGCGGGCGGCTCCGCGAAGCAGGGGCGCGACCGGCGCTTCCAGGCGATCCTCCCCCTCCGCGGGAAGATCCTCAACGTCGAGCGGGCGCGGCTGGACCGTATGCTCTCGTCCGATGCGATCCGCACGCTAATTACGGCGCTCGGCGTCGGCATCGGCGAGCAGTACGACATCAACAAACTGCGCTACCACCGTATCATCCTGATGACGGACGCGGATGTGGACGGTTTGCATATCCGCACGCTGCTCCTGACCTTCTTCTTCCGCCACATGCCGGAGATGATTACGAGCGGCAATATCTACATTGCCCAGCCGCCGCTCTTCAAACTCTCATGGGGCCGGGAGGAGCGCTGGGTGCTCGACGAGCGCGAGCGGGAACTGCTGGAGAAGACGCTGACGGGCAAGAAGGTCGAAGTCTCCCGCTTCAAGGGCCTTGGCGAAATGAACGCCAACGATCTCTGGGCGACGACGATGGATCCGGCCCGCCGCACCCTTCTGCAAGTGACGATTGACGACGCTGTGCGCGCCGATGAGACTTTCGACATGCTGATGGGCCAGGATGTCCCGCCTCGCCGTCGCTTCATCCAGACTCACGCCCGCGAGGTGCAAGTCCTCGACGTGTAACACGCTGCCAATCTCGCGTAGAATGAAGCGGATGGGAGAACACCCATCCGCTTTCGTTTTGGCTATGAAAGGAGTTTCGCGCATGTATCTCGCGCCCGCTCCGCTTGCTGCTGCCGCTGCCGATCTGCGTTCCGGCGCGCTGCCGCTCGATCAATACATCAGTGAGAAATGCGCGTGGCTGGAATCGGCGGATGCGGAAGTCCACGCGCTGTTGCCGGAGGTGAACCGGCGCAGGCGGTTGCTGCGGGAGGCGGAGGAA
>JAICJW010000260.1 GCA_025928215.1 Chloroflexia bacterium
CATCCTGGGCCGTTCGTCGCACTCCCGTCCTGGCTGCTCTACCTCGGCTACTGGCTGATCGTTCTGCTGACGGCATATATCGGATGGTCGGTGATTGAAGTGCCCTGCCGGCGGGCGATTGTCGGACTCTGGGATCGGTTCGCCGCGCGGGGCGCGGAATGGCCAACGGGAATCATCGGCAGGCCGCGCCATCCCGCGCCGCGTCACGGGCAGCTTGCCGCCGGTGGCGCGCTGCTCCTCATCTTCACCATGCTCCATTTCGCCGGGGGAATCGCAGCCTCTCCGCCGGTGACGCTGGCCGGCCTCGCACCATCGGCGGGGCGCGCCGTCGTCGCCGTAGACACGATCGGCAATCACCCGGCGACCGACAACGCGCCGGTTGTCGTGGACCGGCACGACTATCCGAGCGATGCGATGACTGTCGTCGGGTGGTCCGTTGATCCGCAAGATCGCGGCCCGGTGCGCGGCGTGCTGATCAGCATTGACGATCACCGGAGTACTTGGGCCGAATATGGGTCGGCTCGCAACGATGTCTCCGCCCAGCTTGGTGGCGACGCATTCCTGCACTCGGGCTATATCGGCAAGGTCTCGTTGAAAGACTTGAGCGATGGCCTGCATACCATCACCATCAAGGCGCTCGCCTCGGGCGACGACGCGTTTACCGAGACGCGGCAGGCGGTCGTCATTACCTGAGAGGGGTGTAGTGGGTGCGGGGTTTCGCAGTTGGATCGGCAGCGTCAGGGGCGTCGCTCTCCTCGCGCGTGAGGAAAGCCGCCACGGGTACGGCCGGAGGATGCGGGATATGCGCCGGCATCAGCGCATTGAGCGCAAGACCGAAGGCCATCCAGCGCACGATATCTACCGCGAGCAGAACTTCGTCGCGCCGCCGCGCCAATCCCGGCCCGTGCCCTTCGAGGAGTGGGTCAAGCACGAGCGCAGTGATGAGCAGCGGCGGGAGGGAGAGAAGCGCGACGCGCGCCACCGGCGGCCACCGATGCAGATCGAAGGCATGATAGGCCGCGCCGATCATGCTTGCCGCGAGCAGGAAGACGGGCCAACTGAGCAGGACCCGCCAGCCACTGCCCGCGTCCGTTGACGCGAGGATGTTCGCGTGGCCGACGATGCGGAAGCCGAAGCGGAGGAGACCCAGCAGGCCGTTTGTGCCGAGCAAGGAGGCCACCCCCGCGATTACGCCGAGGAAGAGCGCGCGCTCCTCGCGGAGCGCGCCGCGTGCCTTCCGTACGATGAAGAGCAGCACGGCGAGGGCGGCGAATGAGCAGAGGGCGGCAACCGGCGGCGAAAGCCGGTCGAAGGCATCGAGGGCGACGGGGCCGAAGAAAAACCCGACGAGTGTCAGGGCGAGGATGTAGATGAACCCGCCGAAGGCGAGGGCGGGCAGGAAGACCAGGAATGGCTCGCCGAGTATCCCCACGGCGAGCGGCGTGATAATCCGCAAGCCGGGGATGAGGCGGCCCGCCACGACCGACCACGCGCCATGCCGCCGCACCGTCGTTTCCACGCGGTTCAGCCGTTCCGGCGTCAGATGGATAAAACGACCATAGCGGGCAACGAATGGGCGGCCAACGCGCCGCCCGAAGCCGAACAGACCGCTGGCGCCGGCGACGGTGGCAAGTTCCATCACGAGCAGGACGACCCAGAGATATTCCCGGTGCTGCGCGACTTCGACCCCACCGAGCAACATCATCAGATCGCCGGGGATGGGGCTGGGAACGCCCAATTCCTCAATGAAAATGAGCGTAGCGATGAGGATGAGCGGATGAGCGGCGAGCAAAAAATCGAAGGTGTCACCGAATATGCTTCCAAGCGCGATCACAGCGCGATCTCCTCACGATCCCCACACGATAATATACCGCGTATGCGGAGCCTGTTCGCTACTCTCTATGCAGGATCGTTGCCGCCTCGTTCGGAGAAATAGTGCCCGATGCGATTCCGATTATCCCTGGTTCATCCACTGCCGGGTGTGCGCCGTGTATTGGCCGGGTAGCCCATCGAAGAGGCCGGATGCTCCCTGCGGTCGCCACAGCGGCACGTCCGCCACCGCCGGGCCGTCGGGCGCGTCATCGAGCGCAACCACCCGACCTTGCTCGGCGGAATCGAGGCCGCGCACCACGATCAGCATATTCTGGAAATTCTGCTCGATCGTGGCGACAACCGGCGCATCATGCATGATTGCCTCATAAAAATTGAGGAACTCGCTGTAGTAGCCGCTATCAATACCCTCGAAACGGTGTTCCTCGACATTGCCATCCGGGCGATAGATCGCGATCTGTCGGCTGCTTCCCTGCCCGCTGAGCGCCATGACGCCCGCGGTTCCGTAGAGGCGCATCTCGTTCGATTCGGGCGGTACGGGAATGTCGGGATAGCAGGCGGCGTACGTGCCGATTGCGCCGTCAGCGAACCACAGCGTGAGCGTCAGATCGGAGGGCGCGTCAATGGTTGCGTTGGCCGACTGGATCGCCCCGTTTACCTGCCGCACATTGCCGCACAGCATCCGCATCTGCGCCGTATGGTGGACCCCACCATCGAGATGCGCCCCGCCGCGATAGGCAGGATGATGGCGCCACGGCGTGCTGGAGAACCGGCCCGGAACCGGCACCGTCTGATTGACCATGCGCCACGTCATGAGATGCACGCGGCCAATCGTGTCCGCATCGAGGAGCGATCGGGCGAGGCGGAGATCG
The DNA here is from genome assembly GCA_025928215.1 of Chloroflexia bacterium. Lineage (GTDB taxonomy): Bacteria > Chloroflexota > Chloroflexia > Thermomicrobiales > JALYUS01 > JALYUS01. The sequence continues at coordinate 2,703 of JAICJW010000260.1, forward strand.
TCGCGGTAAAAGCAATTCTCCGCGATCAGCGCCGTGCGATCCGGGTATTCGGTTTGCAGGGCGACGAACGCGCGCCCCTCCGCCTCGTCAACGCCGGCCGGCTTCTCGCAGATGACATGCTTGCCCGCCGCGAGGCAATCGCGCGTCACCCGGTAGTTCAGCGGGATCGGCAGCGAAATTAAGACCGCCTCGACATCGTCGCGGCGTAGCAGGTCGTGGTAATCCGCGTAATAGTCCGCCATCGAAGCGCCGCTGTATCCGGCGAAGTGTTCCGCTTTCGGGCGGCTGTGATTGGCGAACGCGGCAATGGTGAAGCGTTCCGGCATGCGCACCAGCGCCGGCCAGTGGAGTTGCTCGACGGCGAGTCCGGTGCCGATCACACCGAGGCGGACAGATCGGGGGGCATCGTGACGGTGATTCATTAGCGTGCCGGTATCACGCCCATGCGTGGTGGAATCGTCGGGATGCGTTCGGTGATCGCCGTATGGGCGTGCTCGCTCGCGTGAGCAACCGCATGTGTCCAGTCGCTGAACCGTCCGAGCGGCGCGCCGCCATCCTCTTTGAGGAGAAACGAGCCGCCGCGTGCATGCAGATCATAGCGTTTGCCACGGATAACGAAATGCCAGAGCCGGAGGTCATAGGGGTCGGCAATCAGCCGCACACCCGACACATAGCGAAGCAGTCGCGGCATGGCATGGTCCCTTTCATGGTCAGATGGGAAACGCAGGTCGTCCGAAGATTGCGTACATTAATGAAACGACGCATCTCGCCCGCGGTTGCGCCTGATGGACGGGGAAAATTTTCTCCCGCGCCAGCGATCGCGCATCTCGCCCGTGAGACAGGGACGGCGGATGATACGCGTATGGATTCGGGGCGAGCGATCCAGCCACCCGTGGCTACGTCGGCCTCTTCACTGCTTCTCTGACCGCCTCCGCCCGCGCGACCGTCACCGCGTTCAATCTCGCCGATCCCGGTGCGACGAGCGGTGACCTGATCGGTGATTATGCGACGCGGGGCAATCAGGGGGCCTCGCAACTCGCCCGCGCCGTCTCGTTGCTCGCCACGGGTGGCGTCAATCTCGTCACGCTCGATAGTGGCGGGAACGACATCCTGCACCTGCTCGATCGCGGGCAACCCTGCGCGGCTACGGCGCTCGTCAGTGATACCTGCCTCACCGCCGTTCAGGGGGCGCTCCGTGGGGAGACATCGGCGAACATCCCGCGTGTCCTCACCGCGCTCGTCACGGCGGCGACGCCGGGGACCCAGATTATCGTCCTGACCTACCCGAACCCCTATTCGGTTGGCACGAACAGCATCGTCGAGCAGCGAACCGATGCGGCGGTGCAAGCGTTGAATACGATCATTACCGGGGCCATCGCCGCCGTGCAGCCAGTCGCTGTGGCGCGTGGAGTGACGCTGACGACGGTTGATCTTTTCCCACTTTTCGCGGGGAGGAGCGACAGATTGACGCATTATCTCGATGCGGAGTCCGACGTGCATCCGACCGACGCGGGGTATGCCGTGATCGCCGAAGCGGTCAGTGCCGCGTATCGTCATACGACGGGCGCGAATCAGACGAGCACGCCAGACCGGCCCTACTTCATCAGCCCGCTGGTTGGGTGAGAAGGAAGAGAACGGCTATCGAGGAAGCGGTGTGACGCGGGCCTGACTCTCATGGATCGCATCCCACGCCCGGTCCAGCATCGCGGCGACGTCCGTCAATCTGGCCTGCTCTCGATCGAGCGTCTCACGAATCGCCGAAAGATCGTGGCGAGACGTAGTAAAAGGATCACGAATAGCGAGATCCCTCGACTCGATGATTTCATATCTCTGCATTTCTGCCTCCTGCATGCGCATACCGCCCATATATCGGATACGCAAGATGGATACCAGTCATGGCTATCACTCGGGTCGTGCCTCCCTCCATCGGCTTGAGGGGGAGAGACTCCCGTGCCTAGAGCGGCAGCTGCATGGTATCCGCGACGGGCAGGGCGGATCGGCTGTCCGTGCGGGGGTCCCGGACGTACCGCGCGACGACGAGTGTCGCCAGGATGCCGAGCAGTGCGGTGGACGTGAAAACCGTCCCATAGCCCCACCGGTTGGCGATGACCGCTGCCAGCACCGGCGCGCCGAAGGCGAATGGCGCCTGCGTCAGCATCGCCAGGCCAATGAACGTTGGTCGTTGCTCGGGCGGGGCAAAATCCACAATGAAGGTGAGCGAAGCGAGTTGCAGCGCGCTGCTGCCCAACCCGACGAGGACAAAGACGAGGCCATACCCGAATACCCCGCTCCACGATTGGCGAGCCAGCAGCGCGATGAGGGCCGCGCCGCCGGTGCAGGCCGCACCCGCGACGACAACGCGCTTATGGCCTTGATGATCGCCGATATACCCCCACAGCACGCTTCCCGCCGTCGAGGCGATCAGCAGGAGGACGGCGAAGAGGCTCGCCGCCGCGTCGGTGAGGCCAAGGGCGCGCTTGGCATCCACGACATAGAAGGCCGCGGCCGCGCCCGCACACGTCACGAGCGCGATCGTCAGCAGATAGCGGCGCAGGTTGCGGTCGGCCCGAACGAGCGCGGAGTGGTGATGCCAGGACGCGCGCCCGCCCGCCCGCACCGGCGCGGTTCCTGAAGGGCTTGCGGGCGGCGGTTCACGCCCCAGGGAGATGAAGACGAACGAGATCGCGAGGCAGGCGAAGGTGCAGGCGAAGCAGAGCGCGGCGCCCGTGGACCAGCCGAAGTGTTCCAGAAGGGATGCAGCGCCCGCGCTCCCCGCGACGCCGAGTAACCCGCCGAGCGCCGATGACAGCCCGAAGAACCGCCCGCGCCAGTTGGCGGGGAACATGCGCGCGATCAGATCGAGCCAGGCGGGCGTCGCCACCCCGCCGGCGAGGGTCGAGAGGGCAATCATCGCGAAGAGTAGCCAGAGCAGCGCCGTTGGGCGCGTGGTGGCGAGCAACGGTGTCGCCACGGCGAGGGCGAGATACGGAAGCCGCTCGACGACGGTCCAGCCAATGACAAAGGGTTTCTTGCGAGACAGCCGCTCGGTGAAATTTGCCACAAAAAGCGGCGGTAGAAGGTTGGCGGCGCGAAGGGCGGGGATCGCGCCAAGCGCGAGGTTGGAGGCGGAGAGGTGATGGACAAAGAGGGGCAGGATGCCATAGACCGAGGCGAAATTGATGCCCAGAACGAAGAGGGTCAGATCGAGGCCCATCACCATGAAATTCCAGCGATAGACGCGCGGCGGCAGGATGGTCATCACTTCTCCTGCCGGTGGGCCGGTGCGGATGATGAGGGCGTCTCGGGATTCGCGCCTCGTCGGCAGACAGATCCGGCCACCTCAGAACGAGATGGCCGGGTTTCCTTGCGATCAATGGTACGCGGGGAGGGGCTCGAACCCACGGCCTTCTGCTCCGGAGGCAGACGCTCTATCCACTGAGCTACCCGCGCATTAACGGTATGGTAGCCGTTTCGGTGCCGGGCGTCAAGGCGACAGAATGCACTGCCGACCGGGTTACGTCCATGTGGTGACATAGGTGATGCCGAGCGCGGTGGTGCAGTCGGTGGCGGGTGGGGTCATCGGGTCGTTGATGATGGCGCGGACGATGCTCGCTCCGCACGAACCGCCGTTGCTCGTAGAGCCAGGCAAATGGTTTGATTGCCGCATTGCATGGCACAGGCAGAGTGTCACTCGGTTCGCGACAGACGCTCGTTCCTGATGAGGCAGACGCTCAGAATCAATTCCCAGCTGGCTCCTCAAAGGGAGGAGGCTATGCCACAGAATTCACGTCCACGCCAGACGGTCGCGCGCCCAATGCGACCGTCGCCCGTCCTATCGCTCAATCTGTGTATTGACGATTACCTCGCGGGCTGTCGCGCTCGTAATCTCAGCGAGCGCACTATCGCGCACTATGC
>JAICJW010000309.1 GCA_025928215.1 Chloroflexia bacterium
ATCGCCGGGCTGCCCTCCGGCTACAACATTGATTTCCAGGAGACGAAAGGGCCGATGATCCGCGCCTTCGATACGGTCAATGACGCGCTGGCAATTTGCGCGCTGACCATTCGCAAGACGACGGTCAACGAGGAGGTGATCCGCGCCGCTTGCTCGCCCGAACTCTTCGCGACTGATATGGCGTATGACCTCGTCAAACAGGGGATGCCCTTCCGTGATGCCTATCGGAAAGTCGCCAAAATTGCGGACGATCTGCCAACGGTGGATGCGGACGCGGCGCTGCGCGAGCGGACCCATCTCGGTGCGAGCGGCAACCTTGGTTTGATACATCTCACACAATGGATCGCGGAGGAACGCGTGATCGCGGAGCGGCAGCACGATACTTTCGCGGGCGCGATTGCGTCCCTCGTGGCGCGGGCGGAACAGGGAGTCTGAATTCCCGGAAAGGATAGCAGCAATGACAGCAACGACAACGGCAACAGCGGAATGCCCCGAATGCGGCGCGGAGTGGCAGGTTTCGGACCTGACCAAGGGTGAGATTATCCAGTGCCCGGAGTGCGGCGTCGAACTCGAAGTCGTCGAGATCGCCCCGCTCGAACTGCAACTCGCGCCCGAAGAAGAGGAAGATTGGGGAGAGTAGGAAGGACTAAGGACTAAGCCGGAGACGCAAGACACTTAGTCCTTAGCCCTCGGCCCTTAGTTCTACGCGAACGGAGTGAGCGGCGTGTCGCAGCGTGTGGCGATCTTGATGACGCGAATGCGGACGGATGAGAAGCGGATAGTGGCCGCGATCGAAGCGCGCGGCGCAGCCGTCGAATTGGTGCCGGATCACGCGCTCGTTTTCGATCCACATACGGACGCATACGGGCAGTTCGACGCGATCCTCGACCGCTCACTGCACCTCTCCCGCTCGCGCTATGTGACGACGCTCTTTCAGGCGGCAGGCATCCCGACGGTCAACACGCCCGCCGTTATCAATCTGTGCAGCAACAAATTGCGGCAGACAGCGGTGCTCAATGAGGCGGCGGTGCCCGTGCCCGCCGTGCGCATCGCCTTCTCGCCGAAGGCGGCGGTCGAGGCGATGGAGCAGATCGGCTATCCCGTCGTCCTCAAACCGATCATCGGTACGGGCGGGCAACTCGTCTCGCTCATCGAGGATCGCGACGCCGCCGAGGCGGTGCTGGAACATAAGGCGACGCTCGGCTCGGCGCACCACGAGGTCTTTTACATCGAGGAGTACATCCCGAAGCCGGGGCGCGACTTGCGCGCGACGGTCGTCGGTGGGCAGGTGCTCGCCGTCGAGGCGCGCAGCGGTGGCGGCTGGCGGATCGGCTCGAATCGCCACCTGAAAGTGGAACCGATTGAGGCCTCCACGGCGATCTATGATGTCGCGATGCGCGCCTCCCGCGCCATTGCCGGATACGTTGGCGGTGTGCTGGCAGTGGATATTCTCGAACACCCCCAGCGCGGGCCACTCGTTGGGGAGGTGAATTACGCGGTCGAGTTCCGGGAGACGGAGGAGGCGACGGGCGCGGACATCGCCGGGGCCATCGCGGACTATGTCCTCTCCGCCGCCCGGCGAGGCGCGCACCTCGCGGGAGCGAGCGCTCCATGAGTGCGCAGGCAATGGCCGCCCCAGATGAGATCGCGCTGCTGCACGATCTTGTCACCATCCCGAGCGTCAATCCCGGCGAGCGGGAGGCAGTGACCTATCTCTGTGCCGAGATGGCCCGGCGCGATTTTCTCACCCACATTGACGGCATCGGCAACGCGGTCGGGACAATTGGGAACGGCCCCGCGCATATCGTCCTGCTCGGCCACATTGACACGGTGCCCGGCCAGTTTCCCGTGCGTATCGAGGGTGGTGACCTGCTCTATGGGCGGGGCAGCGTGGATGCGAAGGGGCCGCTCGCGACCTTCGTCGCGGCGGCGGCACGCGCGGCGCGGCGCGGTGCGCTCGATGGCCTGCGTGTGACGGTGATCGGTGGCATTGGGGAGGAAGCGCATTCGCCGGGCGCGAACTTCCTCGCCGAGACGATGCCCCCGCCCGACGCCTGCATCATCGGCGAGCCGGGCGCGTGGGAGAGTATCGTCCTCGGTTACAAGGGGAGCATGCAGCTCCGGTACGAGTTGGAGCAACCGAACGCGCACGGGGCGGGGCAGCAATTGCCCGCGCCACAGATCGCGGTCGGTGCGTGGAACGCGATGGTCACTGTCTGCGAAAGCCTCAATGGCGAGACGACATCAGTCATCGGGCGCGTCGAACCGACGCTCCGCGCTTTCGCGTCCGAGAGCGACGGCTTGCGGCAGCGCGCGCGGCTGGAGATCAACGTCCGCCTGCCGGTTACGGTCGCGCCGGATGCGCTGTACCACGAACTGCGCAATGCCGCCGGTGACGGGCATCTCACGCTGCTGGAGCCACCGGTACCGGCGTATCGCTGCGAGAAGAACACGCCGCTCGTCCGCTCGCTCCTGGCGGGCGTGCGCGCGGTGGGAGGGCGGGCACGGTTCAAATCGAAGACCGGCACGGCGGACATGAATGTCGTTGGCCCGGCGTGGCGATGCCAGATGGCGGCATACGGCCCCGGCGATTCCGCTCTCGATCATACGCCGGACGAGCATATCAGCCTCGCGGAATACGGTCATGCGATTGCCGCGCTCGACGCCGCGCTCGGCGCGTTCGCGGCCCAGATGCGCGAGAGGAACGGATGAAGCGATGAGGCTGGGAATACTGCTTTCACAGGTGCGCGTCGAGGAGAAGAATATCCTCGCCAGCGCCGCCGATCGGGGCATCGAAGTCGTACCCGTCTATGACCGCGAGGTCCATTTCGACCTCAGCCACCGCACCTTTCCCGATGTAGACGTCGTGCTCGACCGTTCGCTCGTCCACTCGCGCGCCGAATATACGCTGCGGCTGCTCTCATCGTGGGGCATCCCGACGGTCAATTCGTTCGCTGCCAGCCAGATTTGCGATAACAAGTTCCAGACGACGCTCGCCTTCGTCGAGGCGGGTGTGCCGACCCTGCGAACGATGGTCGCCTACACGCCGCAATCCGCCCTCGACGCGATCGAGGAGATGGGCTACCCGGCGGTGCTGAAGCCGAATACGGGATCGTGGGGGCGGCTACTCGCGAAGGTGAATACCCGCGCGGCGGCTGAGGCGGTGTTGGAGCACAAAGCGGTGCTCGGCTCCTTTCATCACTCGATCTTCTACATTCAGGAGTACATCGAGAAGCCGGGGCGCGATATTCGCGTCTTCGTCGTCGGCGATCGCGCCATCGCCGCTTCGTACCGCAATGCGAAGCATTGGGTGACGAACACGGCGCGCGGCGCGACTTCCTCGCATGCGCCGATCACGCCGGACATTGAAGCAATCTCGCTGCATGCAGCGCGCGCGGTCGGCGGCGAGATTATGGGCGTGGATCTCGTCGAGACGGATGAGGGGCTGAAGGTGATCGAAATCAACGTCGGCGCGGAGTTCCACGGCCTGATGGAGACGACCGAGGTTGATATCGCGGGCGAAATCCTCGACTATGTGATCGCGAAAGCGCGACATACAAGCGGCACGCGTGCGGGCGTGGCCGTGGAGCGTGGGACAGAGTAAAGGTGGCGAGCGATGCGCGAAGAAACAGCGGAATGGTTGGCGTCTGCCTCGGAAGACCTCGACGCGGCGCGGGTGCTCTTCGATGCCGGGCAATATCATGCGATGGCCCTGCACGCGCAGCAATCGGTGGAGAAAGCGCTGAAGGGACTACTGGTCGAGCGGACGGGCGAACTGCCTGCGCGCACCCACGATTTGCGGCGGATCGGCACGGAAGTCGGCATCCCGGCGGGGATGATCTCACGCCTGGTCGAGTTGTATGCCTATTATCTCGCCGGTCGCTATCCCGGTACGGCGCATGGCGACGCACAGATTCGCGCTCAGGAGGAAGCAACCGCTGCCCTGTCCACCGCGCGCGAAACGCTCGCCTGGGCGCGCGAGCAACTGGCAATTACGGGGCGCGAACAGGCGAGCGCGTGAGTGGCCCGCCCCATCCTGCCGATGCAGCGGTTGTGCGCGCCTTCATCATCGCGTTACGCGCGAGTGGATATGCCGTTGCGACGCTCGTCTGGTACGGTTCGCGGGCGCATGGGACGGCAACGCATCGGGGCAGCGATTTCGATCTGATCGCCGTCGCTCCGGAGTTCGGGGCGCAAGGTTGGGTGGAGCGGCTCGTCGCGGCGTATGCCTGTTGGCCGGTGGCGTACGCGGCGGACATTCTCTGTTACACACCGGATGAGTTCGCGCGATTGGCGGGGCGGGCGAGTATCGTCCGCGAGGCAATACAGACGGGGCAGCGCATCGTCGGCTAGACAACGAACGAGGTATACAGATGGAACGGATGACGGCGAGCATAGTTGGTGGATCGGGATACGCGGGCGGCGAGCTGGTGCGCCTGCTGCTTGGGCATCCGCATATCCAGATTCAGCAGGTGACGAGCGAGCGGCAGGCAGGCAAATTTGTCCGCAGTATGCACCCGAACCTGCGCGGCCGCACGGACCTCACCTTCACGCCGATGGAGGCGCTGGAATCCGTTGATGTGCTCTTTCTCTGCACGCCACATGGCGTAACGATGGGGAAGATTGACCAGTTTCTCGACAAGGCGAATATCATCATTGATCTCTCTGCCGACTTCCGCCTGCGTAATCCGGACGACTATCCAATGTGGTACGGCCACGCGCATACGAAACCGGAATTGCTTGGGGAGTTCGTCTACGGCATGCCGGAATTGCACCGCGATGCGATCCGCGATGCGCGGTATATCGCGTCCCCCGGCTGCAACGCGACGGCGGCAATCCTCGGCCTCTACCCCCTTGCCCGAGCGGGGGTTCTCGATCCGCACATGCCCATCGTCATTGAGTCGAAGACCGGGTCATCCGGGGCGGGCGGCGAGAGCGGCCTCGCCTCACATCACCCGGAGCGGTCGGGCGTCATCCGTTCCTTCAAACCGACGGGCCACCGGCATAGCGCCGAAGTGATCCAGGAACTGACGGTCGAGGGGCGTTCGCAGCCGATCGCGATGTCTGTCACGAGCGTCGAGGCGGTGCGCGGTATCCTCACGACGAGTCACGCCTTTCTCAAGGAGCCGCTGGAGGACAAAGACCTCTGGAAAATCTTCCGGGGCGCGTACAAGAGCGAGCCGTTCATGCGCATCGTCAAGGAGGCGAGCGGCATCCACCGCAACCCTGAGCCGAAGATTCTCACCGGCTCGAACTACTGCGATGTCGGCTTCGAGCGCGACCCGCACTCCAACCGCGTCGTCGTCCTCGCCGCGATTGACAACCTCATGAAGGGTGCCGCCGGGCAGGCCGTCCATTCGATGAACATCCGCTGCGGCTTCCCGGAGACCGCGTCGCTCGAATTCGCCGGCCTGCACCCGGTTTAGGGAAGGGAACGTGAACCGCCAAGGCGCCAAGGACGCCAAGATCGGAAAGAGAATAATTCGTACCGCGTTCTCTTCCCCTGCATTCTCTTGGCGTCCTTGGTGCCTTGGCGGTTCAA
>JAICJW010000436.1 GCA_025928215.1 Chloroflexia bacterium
CGACCGTCGCACCCGCCGCCCTATCAGGGGAAACGGCGCGCGATGCCATCGAGATTACGCGCGGCATTCTCAGCGCGCTCGATGTCGTCGGTGTGACGTGCGTCGAGTTCTTCCTGACCCGCGCGGGCGCGCTCATCGTCAATGAGATCGCGCCCCGCCCCCACAACTCCGGTCATTTCACCGTGGATGCCTGCGCGACGAGCCAGTTCGAGCAGCAACTCCGTACCGTCTGCGGCCTGCCGCTCGGTGCGACAGAGCAATTGCGCCCTGCCGCGATGGCGAACCTGCTCGGCGATCTCTGGGAACACGGCGAGCCGGACTGGGCGGCGGCATGCGCCTTCCCATCCGTCAAACTCCACCTCTACGGCAAAGCAACGCCTCGGCCCGGCCGCAAGATGGGCCACCTCACCGCACTGGCACAAACAACGGACGACGCCGTGCGCACCGTCCGCGCCGCGCGGGATACGCTAATGCGGCAGTGATGACCGTTGCCATATATGGTGTACGGTATGATGACTGCATGGATAAAGCGACGTTATATCTTCCAACCGAACTGCACATCGCGCTCCGTGAAGCCTCGCGGCGGATGGATCGCCCACAGGCTGAGGTCATTCGGGAGGCATTGCAGACGTATCTCCAGGAGCATGCAGCCCGGCCCATGCCCCGTTCCATTGGCATGGGCAGTGATCCTGAACTCAGCGGTGCGGATTCTGAGGACTGGCTGCGCGCCCATTTCCCGCCGGAGTGATTACCCTCGATACATCCGCCGTTTTTGCGGTGGTTAATCGGGACGAACCGCATCATCGGCGTGTGACGGCTGCGCTCCTCCAGGACACGGGCCCGTATCTCATACCGACAGGGATTCTCAGTGAGAGTGCGTACCTCATCGAGGGTCGTCTTGGTTTGCGTGTCCTTGACGGTTTCCTTTCGGATTGCGAAACCGGTGCGTACAGCATCGACTGCGGTGAAAATGATATGCCGCGCATTCGCACGCTCGTGCGGCGCTATGCGGATCTTCCGCTCGGCTTTGCGGATGCTTCAGTGATTGCCTGCGCGGAGCGTCATGGTGGACGGGTCCTGACGCTCGACCTGCGTCACTTCGGGGTCGTCGCACGAGAAGGAAAATTGACCGTATTACCCGAGTAGTGTCGGCCCGGCGCTGCAACAAAGCCTGTATACTGCACAGTGCGGCGTTTGAGACGAGACGGATGTCCCGTCCCCGGTCGTACGAAATGGGGGTTATCAATCGCATGAAGATCACCGATATCCGGACGGCTGAAGTGAAGGGACACGGCTACTCGACGTATGTGCGCATCTCTACGGACGAGGGCGTGATTGGCAATGGCGAGTGCATCCACGGCGGCGAGGGTTGCCCGGCGATGGTCCACGCGCTCAAGCAGTACGTGATCGGCGAGGACCCGGTCAATGTGGATATGCTCTTCGAGAAGATGCGTCGCTCCCGCCTCTTCGATGGCGCGATGTCCGGCGCGACCGTCACGGCGATGACGGGGATCGAGATCGCCTTGTGGGACCTCGCGGGGAAAATCCTCGACGTGCCCGTCTATCAACTGCTCGGCGGTAAGTTCCGCGACACCGTCCGCCTCTATTGCGACAGCCACGCGGGCAAGGATTTCTCCCCCGCCTCGTACGCGCAGCGGGCGAAGGAAGTTGTCGCGATGGGATTCGACGCGATCAAGTTCGATGTGGACGAGCGGAAGCACGGGTTCCGCAATGACCAGTGGAACTGGAATGCCTCCGGCCCCGAAGTGGAGTGGATGACCGACCGCGTCGCAGCGGTGCGCGAGGCTGTCGGGCCGAAGATTGACCTCGCCATTGACATGCACGGGCGGTATGACACCGCAAGCGGCATCCGCGTCGCGCGGGCGATGGAGCCGTTCAAACTCTTGTGGTTAGAGGAGCCGGTGCCGCCGGAGAATGTCGCGGCGATGCGCGAGGTGAAACTGCATTCGCCCGTGCCGCTCTGTGCGGGCGAGAACCTGTATCTGCGCTGGGGCTTCCGCGACCTGATCGAGCAGCAGGCGGTGGACACGATCATGCCGGACATCCCGAAGTGCGGCGGGCTATCGGAATGCCGCAAGATCGCCAACATGGCGGAGGTCTACTACATCCAGTTCGCGCCACACAACGTCTGTGGCCCCCTGGGCACGATGGCCTCCGCCCACGTCTGCGCGAGCATCCCCAATTTCCTCGTTATGGAGTGGCACTGGGTGGACTACGAAGGGTGGGACGACTTCGCCACCGGCGATCAGCCCGTCATTCAGAACGGCCGCATCGCTCTGACCGACAAACCGGGCATCGGCCTCGAAGTCAACGACGAGGCGCTGATCCCCTACCTCCGCCCCGGCACGACGCTCTTCGGCGCGACGCCGACCACGCCGTAAACGCGGTCGGAGGAGGGATTAGCGATGGCGGAGACGGCGGGCGTGGTGGTGATCGGCGGCGGCTGCATCGGGACGAGCATCGCGCTCCATCTCGCGCGGGAGGGGGTGCGCGATGTGCTCCTCCTCGAACGCGCCTATCTCTGCGCGGGGACGACGGGGCAGAGCGGCGCGATTGTCCGCCAGCACTACTCGAACGACTTCACCGCCGCGATGGCGCGCGACAGCCTCGCCGTTTTCCGGCAGTGGGCCGACCGCATCGGCGGGGGCGATCCCCACTTCATTCCGTCCGGCGTGCTCGTCACCGTCGGGGAGGCGAACGCCGACGGGCTGCGGGCGAATGTCGCGATGCAGCAGGGCATCGGTATTGACACCCAGATCGTCACACCCGATGACATCCACGCCCTCGATCCCCGCCTACGGACGGACGATATCGCCCTCGGCTGCTGGGAGCCGACGGCGGGCTACGCCGACCCCGTCGCGACCGTCCATGCGTACGCGAGCGCCGCCCGCGCCGCCGGGGTGACGATCCGCGAGGGCGTCGAGGTGCAGGACGTGCTGCGCGATGGCGACCGCGTGCGCGGCGTGCGGACGAGCGCGGGCGAGATCGCCGCGCCGGTCGTCGTTAATGCCGGCAATATCTGGGGCGTCGCGCTCCTGCGGCAGGCGGGCCTCGATCTGCCGATCACACCGAGCCGCCACCCGATGGCCGCGCTCCGCCGCCCCGACGATGCCCGTGCGCCGCATGCCGTCCTCCTCGACATGCAGCGCGATGCCTATTTGCTTCCCCATGCCGGGGATGTGACGCTCTGCGGCTCGCTTGCCGGGGCGGATGATACGGTCTATGCCGACCCGGAGACCTATAATCAAGGCGTCACGCGGGCCGAAATTCGGCGCTTCCAGGCAGAGGGTGCGCAACGGATGCCTGCGCTCGCTCGCTCCGTCGCGCAGGGCGGCTGGGCGGGAATCTATGATGGCAGCGCGGACAACCATCCCGTACTGGACGCCGTGCCAGGGATCGCGGGGTACTACTGCGCGGCCGGTTTCAGCGGCCACGGTTTCAAACTTTCGCCCATCTTCGGCGCGCTGATGGCGAAATTGATCACCGGCGGCCCGGCGGCGGCCCCGGCGCTC
>JAICJW010000242.1 GCA_025928215.1 Chloroflexia bacterium
CCTCTCGCGTGGCCGTAACCCCCGCAATCTCCTCCTCATCACGCTCACCGGCGGCTGCCTCGTCCTCATCCCGATCACCCTCGCACGCGAGTGGTGGCAGCTCTTGTTCTTGCGCCCGATGCTGGACATCTTCATTGGCGGCAACACGACGCTCGCCTATGCCATCGCCGCCCGTGCCCTGCCCGAACAATGGAAACTGACCGCGTTCGGTGCGCTCGGTGGGCTGGCACAGATTGGCAACGCCGCCGCGCCCTTCGTCGCCGGAGCGGTGACGGATGTGACGCACAGCCTGCGGACGATCTTCGGGATAGATGCCATGCTCTATGGCGTGTTGCTTGTTTGGGCGTGGAAATCCATTCGTCTGCCCGCTGAGAAAGGGATGCCGACCGTCTTTGTTACCCGGAGTCCGCCAGCACCCGGCGATGATTGATCCCTTTGATGGCAGCGGTTTCACATCGTGTGTAGCGCACGATCCGGCAAGTCCGATCAAACAAAACGACGGGGGCCGGATTGGCCCCCGTCGTTTTACGTTACTCAGTCGCGGATTTAGTAATCCCGGCTGCCGCCACGGTCTCGACCGTAGCCGCCGCCACCACCACCACCGCGGTAGCCACCGCCGCCGCCCGTGCGCTCTTCGCGCGGTCGGGCTTCGTTGACGACGAGCGAGCGCCCGCCGAACTGGTAGCCATTGAACTTCGTGATCGCCTCAGCCGCCGACGCGTCATCCGCCATGTCCACGAAGGCGAAGCCCTTGCTCTGTCCCGTCTCCCGGTCCATGATGAGACGCACGGTGCTCACTTCGCCGACTTCGGTGAAGAGCTCACGCACCGCTGACTCCGTCGTGGTGTAGGGGAGGCCACCAACATACAAACTCTTGGCCACTGCCTTGTCCTTCTCGCTCGCTGGTCGGAACCTCGCTCGCGGATTCTCGTCTCGCGGCTGATCCATACCAGCGGTTCTGCGAAGACGCACAAGATGAGTATACCATGCGGCGCAATGCCATGTCGAAAAGCGCGTCGGGAGGCTGCGTGTCAACGGAGGAGTATGATGTCGCGGTGGTCGGAGCCGGGCCGGGCGGGAGCGCGGCGGCGATCACCCTGGCGCGGGCGGGGCTACGCGTCGCGCTGCTCGACCGGCAGGTGTTCCCGCGTACCAAGCCATGCGGCGACCTGATCGGCTGCGGCGGCATCACGCTCGCTCGCTCGCTCGGTGTGGAGCGCGCGACGCTCGCACCGTATCCGCCCCTCCGCGGCGCGGTCATCGTCGCCCCGGAGACGCGCCCGCTCGTCCTGCGTGCCGGAGCGCGGAGCGGGGCCGATGCCCGCGTCATCCCACGCCACGTTTTCGATACCGCGCTCGTCCGCACCGCCGAGCAAGCGGGGGCGACCTTCATTCGGCAGCATGTACGCGATCTCATTCACGAGCGAGGGCGCGTCGCCGGCGTGCGTGGTGGCGATGTGCGCGCGATGACGACGATCCACGCACGCGCGGTGATCGGGGCCGATGGTTACGGATCGCGGATCGCGCGGACAGTACGCGGTGAGGAAACGACGCGGGCGGGGCAGATCGGCGTCGCCTTGCGCGCCTACGCGACCGGATTCACGCTCCCGGGCACGTGGGCCGGATGCCTCGTCTTCGCGTACGATGCTCAGACCGCGCCCGGCTACGGCTGGCTGATGCCACTGCCGGACGGTGGCGCGAATATCGGCATCGGCACCCTCGTACCGGCAACGGGTACGACGGAGACGGCCCATCTCCGCGATCTCTTCAACCGCTTCGTCTCCGGTGCACCGTGGCTGGCGGGCGCGACGATTTCGGACGATCTGCCGCCTCGCGCATGGCCGCTCGCTCTCGCCCCCCGGCGCGGCCCGCTCGTCGGCGATGGCGTGCTGCTCGTCGGGGAAGCGGCGGCGCTCGTCGGCCCAATGACGGGCGCGGGCATCTATCCCGCGATGCGCTCCGGCGTCTGGGCGGCGGAAACGCTCATTACCGCCCTCCGCGCAGGCGATCTCTCCCGCCGTGCGCTCCTACCCTACGAGCGGCGCGTTCACCGCCGCTTCCTGCCCCAGCATCGCGCCGAAGCCTGGGCGCAACGCCTCCTGACGAACCCGACCCGCCTTCGCCGGATCACCAACGCCCTCCGCCCCCTCCCCTTCGCGCCCTCCCTCGGCGCGTCCCTCCTTCTCCACCTCGGCTAACGGCGTAGATGGGTCGAAACCGATTGAACCGCAGAGACGCAGAGGACGCAGAGAGAGAAAAAGTGAGAAGAAAAGAAAGAGAAAAAGACTGATTGGGCACGGATACGAATAGTATCTCCCGATCGCTCCCTCCTTTTCATCTCTCTCTACGCCTCTGCGTCTCTGCGGTTCAATCGGTTTTTCAGTACACGAAGGGGATGAGTTTTTTGACGGCGCGGCGGTAAGCGGGATAGGTGGGGAACTTTTCGACCAGCCACGCTTCTTCACGGCGGGCTTTGGCATCGAAGAAGGCGAAGAAGATAACGCCGAGCAGCGTGCGCGTCCGGTTGCCGGTCAGGAGGCCCGCTCCGAGCGCCGTGGAGATCACACCGCTATAGATCGGGTGGCGCACGATCCCATAGACGCCGCCCTGCATGAGCGTCGCGTCGTCTTTCGGGTGCGGCAGCGCCGTCAGGTTATCGCCGAGCGTGCGGAAGGCGGCGCGCGTCATTGCTACTCCGGTACCCGCGAGCGGTATCCCGACAATCCGCCCGACACGTCGCCACCCCGGCGACCATGTGCCCCCCTTCCCCGGCGCAATGATCGCCACCACAAAGAGCGCCCCCTGCGCCACCACCCACCATTCCCCGCGCTCCCCAAATCGTCGTGCCAGAGTCATTTCGTCATTCATTCTTTTCCTGTTCCTTTGTGCCCTTTGTGCCCTTTGTGTTCTCTGTGGGTAAAGTCCCCGTCATCGTAGCCGGGGGTCGAGCGCGTCGCGGATACCGTCACCGAGCAGGTTGAAGCCGAGCACGGTGATCGCGATGGCGACACCGGGGAAGATCGAGACCCACGGCGCGGTTTCGAGGAAACCGTAGCTACTATTGAGCATCGAGCCCCACGATGGCGCGGGCGGGCGGTTCCCCAGCCCGAGATACGCCAGCGACGCCTCCGCAAGCACCGCATAGGCGAAGGTCAGCGAGGAATGGACGATCAGCGGCGGCGTGACATTCGGGAAGACATGCCGCGCGAGGATGCGCCCGGTCGGTACGCCGACGGAGGTCGCCGCCTCGATGTACGGCGTCTGCCGCACCGAGAGCACCGAGCCGCGCACGATGCGCATAAAGGCCGGGATGCTCGTCACCGCAATCGCGATGAAGACATTGCGGAGCGAGTTGCCGAGCACCGCGACGAGCGAGATCGCCAGCAGGAGGCTGGGAAAGACATTCAGCACATCCATAATCAGTGTCAGGGTCGTATCGAGCCAGCCGCCCCAGTATCCCGCGACGAGGCCGAGGACGACACCGAACAGCCCGGCGAGCAAGACACTGATGACACCGACCTCAAAGGAGATCCAGGCGCCATGCAGGAGCCGACTGAGGATGTCCCGCCCGAACTCGTCCTGCCCGAGCCAGTGGGCATGGCTGGGTGGCGCGAATCGCTCGCGGATTGTCTGCTTCAGCGGATCGTACGGCGAGACCTTCGGCCCGATCACCGCGATGATGAGGAAGAAGCCGACGATCACGACGCCGACCATCGCCAGCCGCTGCCGCCGCAGCGCGGACCATGCCCGCCGCCGCCGTGGTTCCGGCACCGCCTGCAAGGGCAGCGCCACTGCTCCCTCACCTTGCACCGTGAGCCTCCCGGACCAAAGACGAAAACGATTGAACCGCAGAGGACGCAGAGGAAGGGGCAAGGTTTGTGAGTGATTTTCTGCTCATACCAAATATCTCTCCCCCTCTTCTCTGCGTCTCTGCGGTTCAAATGCTTTCCGTTAGCTTACGCGAATGCGGGGATCAATGAGAGCGTAAAGGATGTCCACGATCAGGCTGATGAGGACGGAGACAACGGCGATCACGAGGACGGTGCCCTGAACGATGGCGTAGTCGCGGTTCTGGATCGCGTCGAGTGTCAGGCGGCCGATACCGGGCAAGGCGAAAATCTGCTCGATGATGAAGACGCCGCCGAGGAGCCGCGCGATCTGGATACCGAGCACGGTGATGATCGGGATGAGGGCATTACGCAGCACATGGCGATTGAGCACAATCGCCTCCCGCAATCCCTTCGCCCGCGCGACGCGCACGTGGTCCTGGCCAAGCATTTCCAGCACCGCCGAGCGCGTCTGGCGCATAATCACCGTCGCCAGTGGCGCGCCGAGGGCGATGGCGGGCAGAACCATATGCTTGAGGTTGCTCCCGATGTCCTGCGTGAATGGGACGTACTGGATCGGCGGGAGCCAGTGCAACTTGAGCGAGAAAATGAGGACAAGAAGCGTCGCCAGCCAGAAGTTCGGCATCGAGACGCCGACGAGCGTCGTCAGTGTGGCGAGGTAATCCATCCAACTGTTACGGCGCACAGCGGCGATGATGCCGAAGAGCATCGCCGGGATACTGCCGAAGACCGCCGCCAGAAGTGTTAGCTCGAATGTCACCGGCGCTCTCAGCCGCAGTTCGTCAGTAATCGAGCGGCCACTGCGGAGCGATTTGCCGAGATCGCCATGCAGGACATGATCCGCCCACTTGAGGTACTGCACGGGCAGCGGCGCGTCGAAGCCATACTCGTGGCGGAGTTGGGCCTTCTGCTCCACCGTCATACGCTGATCCAGGCCAATGAGGATATCCAATGCGTTGCCAGGAAGAAGGTGGATCAGGATGAATGTGACGATGGATACGCCGACCAGCAATGGCACGAGCAACGCGAATCGTCGTGCGATGTATCTCCCCATGCGTCGCTCCTGGAAAGTAGTCAGTAGTCGGTAGCCAGTAGTCAGAAACGGTGGGCGTGTTACCGACTACCGACTACTGGCTACTGGCTACTCGTTCTACTTGTCCAACCACGTATCCTTCAGGCCGATATTGGTGCCCGTGGCGTTATGGACGTAGCCTTTGACGTAGGATTTCATCGCCTCGTACTGGCTGCCAACATACAGCATCACCCACGGGTTGTCTGCCATGAGCTTTTGCTGCAACTGGGCATAGACCTTCTTGCGGTCGTCTTGTTTGGTTGTGGCGACACCGTCCGCGACCAGTTTATCGAAGTCCGGATCGCTGTACCCCGAGTTGTTGGAAGCCAGCCCCGTACCGAAATTGCCGAGCATGATCTCATTTGGGTCCACATACCCACTCGTGCCACTGACGAGCAGATCGTAACTCTTCGCGTTGTTATCGGCGATGAATGTGCCATTGTCCTCCGGCAGCACATCGGCGGTGATGCCAATCTGCTTCAACTGATCCTGAACCGCGAGCGCGGCGTTGGAAAGGAACGGATAGGAGGACCACGTCTTAATCGTCGTCTTGAAGCCGCTCCCGAACCCGGCATCCGCCAGCATCGCCTTTGCGGCTTTGATGTCCTGCGGCGGCACCTTCGTATCAAGCGTCGCCCAGTAGCCGGGCGGGAAGACGGTCAGTGTCGGGATTGCCAACCCGTAGAAGGCCGCATCCACGATCGCCTGCCGGTCCATCGCCAGGCTGATCGCCTGCCGCACCTTCGGATTCGCCCACGGTTTGTCCTTCTGCGTCAGGTTGAAGCCAAGATAGCGAATATTCGTGTTCTGATCGCCCGCGATGGTCAGGCTCTTGTCCGCCTTCAATTGCGGGATGTCCTTCGCGGGGGCGTACTCGACGAAGTCCACCGTGCCGGTGCGGACGGCAGTGCTACGCGCGGTGTCATCCGGCACCGGGACCATTTCGATGCCATCAAGGTATGGCTTACCCGCCTCCCAGTAGTTCGGGTTCTTCACCAGCGTCAGTTTCGTATTTGGCGTGTAGTCCTTGAACATAAAGGGGCCGGTGCCATTCGCGGTCTTCGTCAGATCGCCGTTTTTGTCCACGTCCTCTTTCTTGACAATCGCGTAATTCGGGCTCCACAACCCGACGAGGAAGGAGGCATTCGGCTTCTTCAGCGTGATCTTTACCGTGCCATCATCTGGCGTCTCGATCTTGTCAATGCTGGAAAGGCCCGCGGTACTCGTGGATTTCGTCTTCGGGTCCAGCACGCGCTCGTAGGAGTATTTCACATCCCCCGCGACGAATGGCTGGCCGTTGTGGAATTTAACGCCCTGACGCAGCTTGAAGGTATAGACCATGCCATCCGGCGAGATGTCCCATGACTGGGCAAGGTCCGGCTGCGGGGAGAGCGACGCATCAATTGTCACGAGGCGACCGTAGATATGCTCCACAATATGATTCGTCGCCGTGAGACTCGTGCTGTGCGGATCGAGCGCGACGGGATCGCCCTGCAATCCCATCTTGAGCACGCCGCCCTTCTTCGGAGTACCTGCCGCTGCCGCCGCGGTCGGCGCGGCGGACGCGCTCACCGCCGAAGCGGCTGCGGGCGCGGTCGTTGGTGATGTGCCGGTCGTTGCCGCTGCCGCCGTTGTTGGAGCCGTAGTCGCGGCGGCGGCGCTTGCCGCGCCCGCCGGTGACGCGGCAGCCGCCGGGGCCTTCGTCGGTGCGGGCGTGGCTGTCGGGCTGCTACTGCTGCCGCATGCCGCGAGAATCGCCGCCGTCGCTGCTGCTACTGTCCCACCGAGGAAGGCGCGCCGTGTCAGGTCCGGGGTCCGATGCATAGCACGATTGTCTGCCATTGCTCGTTCTCCTCTCCATTCTCTGTACGCACCCACACCGCGCGACTCGCCAGGCGCTCCGCTGGCATGAGGGCCGATGCATCACATCGCTTCGATCCGTGGTGTGGTCGTGCGCGATGTATAGCATTTCCCCTTGGGAAGTGTCAATGAAAGAGGACTGGAGAACCTCACCCCCGACCCCTCTCCATCGTGAGGGAGAGGGGCGA
>JAICJW010000226.1 GCA_025928215.1 Chloroflexia bacterium
CCGGCGCTGGCGCGTGCCGCACAACTTCTACCGCGTCAAGGACCCGCGCGATGGCCTTGTCCTCAATCTCCCCGCCGTCGTTCGCGTCCTCGAGCTGGCCGAGCGCGACCGCAATGTCTTCCGCCATATCCGCCATATCTTTGGCGCGCAGTTCGCCCCAATTGACCGGACGAGTATCTGGCACTATCTCCTGCCGGAACTGCGGCAATTGCCTCTCTGGCAGCAACTCGCCGAACGCGCCGAGCGCGAGCGCCGGGGCGGGAAGAAGATTCTCACCCTCGATCCGCCGGACGCGCTGACAACCAATGACAACACCACACCAACCATCGCCGCAAATGACGACATTGCTTCCCCAACCATTGCGGAAGCAAGCGAGGAAGTCCCCCTCCCATCCGACAAAGGTACGTTCCCGGACAGTGGTTTCGCTTCACGTACGGACGGTGTCGCCCGCGTAGACGCCGAAATGGCCCCCATCGCGCCGGATGTCGTTCCGAGCGACGCCGAGATAGATACGATCACGAACGAAGGTACGACGATCATCGAATCTGCTCGCCCCTCCTTCGTCGTCCCGAGGGACAGGATGTATTACCAAGGGGGAGAGAGTGAAGAAGAAACAAGTACCAGTACAAGCAGTACAAATACGCGCGAATCAGTGTCTTCGATTTTTGAGGCTTTGGCGGAACGGCAGGAACGGGAGCGGAAGGGAGCAGAGCCTCCCGATGTCGCTCGCGAAGTCACGGAGCGCGGCTCGTTCCTGCCGGAGCAACCGCTCCCGCCGGTGCCGGAACATCCCGAAGACGGCGCCGTCATCGTCCGCGCCCTCGATGTGACCGAACCGCCGCCCGTTGCTGCCTACGCACAGCAGACCGCAACGATCACTGATATTGAGGCGGCGCTGACAATGGCGAATGGCCGCCCGCCGAGTGATATGGAAATCTCCCTGCTCGTCCAGGTGGCGCGCGATTGCGACCCTGCCGCGCAGGGGCAGGGTTACGGGCCGGGAACGGGTCTCGGCTGGGTGCTTGCCGCGATCTGGGAGGCAGTGAATAGCGGTAGCCAGTTCGTCGCCCCGAAGCGGGTCGCCGCGATCTGCGACCGTTGGATCATTGAAGGATTCGGGTCGGACAACCGTGCCAATCCCAACGCGCCGCCCGCGGTGCATACTCCGCCACCGACCTGGCCCATGCCAACGATGAGCGGTGAACCGAGTGCGCCATCATTGACAGCGATCACCGACTCCGCATCGCTGCCCGTCCTGCCGGCGATCGGCGATGCCGCCGTTCAACCCGGCACGGCGGCGACCGACGCCGAAGCGCGCCGCCTGTGGGAGCAGGTGATGCGGCGGCTCGAAGGCGTCCTGCATCCCGATGCGCTGGAGCGCTGGTTCATCGGCGCACGCGTCACGACAATCGAGCGCGACCGCGTGATCGTCGTCGTCCCCGGCGCGGATACCGCCCTCAAACTCGCGTCGTATCGTGGCCTGATCAGCCGCCGGATGAGCGAAGCGCTCGGGCGGACCGTGGATGTCGTCTTCCAGGCGACACGCCTCTCGACGCCGCCCGCGACCGCCGCGAACCCGGTACAACAGTCCACCCAGGTATACTCTCCGCCAGCCAGTGAGTCCCCGTCACCCTGGTCATGGCCCGCGCCCACCGCGTCGGGTTCGTTCCCCACGCTGTCGGCGGAAGGGAAACCGGAGACTGAATCACCGTCACTGCCGGAAGCGGCTGATGCGCGGGCGCGCGCGACGCCGACACCATCGGAAACGTCAGCTTCCGTGCAATCCTCGACCGGCCTGACGAACCGGCAAATCTGGGCAATGGCGCTTCAGGACTTGCAGAATCGGATGAGCGGCGCGACCTTCGCAGTCTGGGTGCGCCCGGCGGAGTTGCTCGCAATTGAACCGGACGGCACGCTGGTCATCGGGGCGCGGAACCGCGTCCAGCGCGAGCGACTGGAGCGCCAGCACCTGAGCGACCTCGTGATCGTACTCGGCAAAATTCTCGACCGCCCGGTCGGCGTGCGCGTCGTGATGATCGGCGAGGCGGAAGGGCACGGGGCAGGGGAGCAGCGGGGCGCATGATACGGTTACTGCCGCGCTGCCCCGCTCTATCCATACCGGCGTTCGTGTTGAATACTCGGTGGCGCAAAGGGTTTGCTACGCGACCGATTCCGCTCCGCTCAGTCGGTCTCTGCGTCCTTCTCAATCGGCAAGTCCGCCCGGCGGGAATAGTCGCCGAAGGAGCCAACGTAGTGACGCACATCGCCGAAGCCCGCGCTTTTCAAGGCGGCATACGAATGTGCTGCCCGGCCCCCGCCCTGGCAATAGGTGATCACTTCCTTGTCGGGCGTCACGCCCTTCGCCGCCAGCAGTTGGCGGATTTCGTCGGGAGATTTGTAGGTACCGTCCGCATGCGCGAGTTCGGTCCATTCGATCCAGACCGAGCCGGGGATGCGGCCAAGGCGCGGATTGACCCCTGCGTACCGCCCCTGCGCGCTGCCCGTATACTCGCCCTCGGAGCGGACATCGAGCAGTACGACATGCGGATCGCCATGTGCGGCTGCTGCGTCGTCCGCCGTGGCGAAGGTCGCTTCGTGCCAATGCGGCGTGAACGCGACTCGCTGACGCGCGTTATCCTGCTCCTGAGAGAGCGGGTGTCCCTCCGCCAGCCACTGATGCAGGCCACCCGCGAGCAGGGCACTGTCCTCGTATCCGGCGAAATCCGCCGTCCAGAGGCCGCGCGCGTCCGTCGTCTCATTCTTCATCGCGTAAAAGACGAGCGTCTCGTCGCCGGTGATGCCGAGGTTCGTCATGTACTCCACGACGTATGCCCGGAACTGTGCATCGCCCGCCGGAGTAGAGACGGCTTGCGCGCCATAGGGATACGCCGATACCGCGCCAGGAATGTGCCCCTGCGCGTATTCCTGCGCCGTCCGCGTATCCACCGCGATCGCACTGCCGTCCGCCAGATGTGCCGCCAACCATGCGCTATCCACGAACTGCATCCATGCCTCCCTCGAAGCAGTCAGTAGTCGGCAGTCAGTAATCAGAACGGGATCAACCCTCTGACTACTGGCTACTGACTACTTCCCCCAACAATCTCGCGATCACTTCCGGCATCCGGTTGAAGAACGCGCCGTTCGTGACGACGCGCGTCGCGCCCGCCGCTGTTGCCGCCGCACGCCCCGCCGTGTCCACATGCGGGCCAAAGGCGAGCAGTGGCGTCTGGGCGAGTGCGGTTAACGCCCGGATCGCCCGGATCGCGCCTTCCCAATCCGAGGCAACGCCAGAACCGATAACAATGCCGTCCGGTTCCCATTCCCGCGCGACAGATGCTGCCTCCGCCGTCACTGGTATCGTGCGCACGTCGTACCCACAGGCGCCCAGCGTCCCCTCAATCCGCGAGGTGAACAGGAGATCGTCAACGAGGACGAGAATCTTCTTCCTAGCCCCTTGTGTGTGTGTCATATCCCACCTCAATCGTACCGTTCACTGGTTCAGTGTAGCACGATGCGATGATGCGCTGGCGCGGGGAATCACCTGAGACTCGCCTCGCGCGGGCGATCTCCTGACTCCTCTCCCAATTCCAATCCGAAGCGGCCAGGTGCGCCGTATAGGTTAACGCGGACTGGGTTTTTGTGGGAATGCACCGGCGGTCGGTGTGCGAGCAATCAGGAGGGATGTATGCAGGCCATTGGGCAGGTTCGGCGGTATCATCGCGCGCTCTGGGGGATGCTCCTCGCACTCCTCATCGCGGGGCTTCTCAGCATTCATCTGGCGACGGCGGTCTCCGCCGATGTCTCGGTCAACATCATGAACTTCAAATTCGATCCGACGCCGCTCACGATTCCGGTGGGAACGACCGTTGTCTGGACAAATCAGGACAGCGCGCCGCATACGGCATCGAGCGATCCCGGCAGCGCCTTCACCTTCGATACCGGCATGCTCCAGAAAGGGCAATCGGGGAAGGTTACGTTCACGATGGCAGGCACATTCGCCTATCACTGCAATGTCCACCCGACAATGCACGCGATGGTGATTGTGACCGCCGGGTCCGCGCCAGCTCCGGCCCCCGTGAGCGCCGCACCGTCCGCGGCCGCACCACCGGCTGCTGCCCCGGCCGCCGCGCCATCAGTCGCGCTCCCAGCCGCACCGCCGCGGGCTGGCGGCGGTGGCGAGGCCTCCTTCATTCGCCGGCTGGGCGACGGCTAATCGGCACGCGCGATCCGAGACACATACCGAGCGTGGCACGCGCCACGCTCGGTATGTGTTCAGCGCCGTGGCAGCGTTCGCCTCCGTCCATCCGTCCATCCTTTGTCGGTTGATCCGTCAAAGGATACTGCCCTTTGCCGATGGACGCTCGGAGCTTCATGCAGCGAGTTGACAATGATCCTGATTACCCCTCATCCTCGATCGGCGAGATGGCGACGATCTCCTCTGTGAAGGCGACGAAGTTTCGGAGCGCACTCTCCATCATCGCGGTGCCATAGGCGATGGAGGCATTCGCGGGCGCGTCGCCGAGGCAGCCGTTCGTCGTGTATGCATCGAAGCGGAAGGGGACGGTGACGTTGTACCGCCGCATCCGGTCGCGGAAGCCGTAGGTGAGGTCAGTCATCTCCCCGGCGGCGAGCGTCTCCTGCTTGACGATCCGGGGTGCGAGATACATCGCTGCCGAGACTTCCATCTCGCAGGCGTGCCCGGTGATTCCCGTGATGCCGAACCGTTCATTGACATCCTTATCCGCAAACGAGAAGTACGAGGCCGCGCCGATGAACGCGACATCCAGCTCTTCGTGGATGCGGGCGCACGCCGTACCCATCGCATTCGTGTTGCCGCCGTGGCCGTTGACGATCATGAACCGCCGGAAGCCGTGCTCCACGAGCGAGCCAACGATCTCCACCAGTACCTGCGTGAAGGTCTCTGATTCCAGCGTGATTGTGCCGGGGAAATTCATATGGTGGAACGAGACGCCCCACGGTGGCCCCGGCGCGACAAGCAGACGCGGATACGCCAGCGCGCTCGCCCGGCGGCAGAATTCCGTCGCCCCGACGATGTCCATACTGACCGCGAGGTTCGGTCCATGCTGCTCATTCGAGCCGATCGGCAGCAGCACGACCTCTACGCGCTCCCGGACATCCCGCACTTCCGGCCATGAAAGATCCGCCAGCATCAAGTCTCGCCCGTTCCGCGACTCGTTCGCGTGCTCCGCCATCATCTTTCTCCCTTCCATTCGTGCCACTCCTGATCGCGCGCTCAGTATACGGGAACGAGACGAGCGCGGAGACTGCGGCGGAATCTGATAGGCATTGCCTATGGGGGGCTATGGCAGTTGACGAATAGTGCTTTTGCACGCAAACTACACGACTGTTCTGGGAACGCGTCCCGCGTTCACCTGCGGCACAGAACGCGCACATCCGCTGGCGACAGACGCCAACGGGTTGCACCGTGTGAAATGAGCAACCGACACTGGACTTCTTTTCCATCCACCAACGTGCGGTGGCAGGGAATGTGCGGGTAGTGCGGGCCGAAGGAGTCACGGGACATGCTTGAAACGGTACGCAGGCCGGCTGTTGTCACAAACATCCTGGAGAAGAGGCCGCGCGTCGAGATCGCGCGCCTCGTCTATCCCGTATCCATCGGTGCGACCATCGCGCTCGGTGCGTATGTTCGCGGGGTTCGCACCTTTGCCTATGACTTTCCGCTCAACGATGGTGGCCTTTTCTATACGATGGTGCAGGACCTTCAGCGAGCGCATTATCAGTTACCCGCCTTCACCTCGTACAATGCGGCGGATATCCCGTTCACCTACTCGCCCTTCGGCCTCTATGTCGCGGCGATGGCGAACGACGTCACGCATATTAGCCTGACGAATCTCTTCCGCTTCATCCCCTTGCTCGTCGTGATCCTGACGATGTTCGCCTTCTTCCTGCTTGCGCGCTCGGTCCTGAAGGCGAAACCCGCCGTGCTCGCGGCGTTGCTCGCCTTTGTCCTCATTCCGCGCAGTTTCATCTGGCTGATCATGGGCGGCGGCATGACGCGCGCCTTCGGCTTCCTCTTTGCCATCCTCGCGCTCTATACGGCGCACGAGATGTACGAGCGTGAGGAGATTGGCCTCGTCATCCCGACGGCGCTCTTCTCCGGTCTGACGATCCTCAGCCATCTGGAAACGGGGACGTTTCTCGCCTACACGATGGTGATCTTCTTCGTCTGCTACGGCGCGCACCGCAAGGGGATGATCCACGCGGCGCTGGTCGCTGTCGGCACGGCGGTGATCGTCGCGCCCTGGTTCATCACCGTCGTTGCCTACCACGGCCTCGGCCCGTTCCAGGCCGCGAACAAGACGGGTTCATCTATCTTCACGGGGCCTGCCGACCGGCAGAACATCCGCAATATGATTCATGTCTTCGGCCTCGGCACGAACGAGCCGTATTTCTGGTTGCTCGGCACCTTTGGCCTGCTCGGCGCGTTGATCTTCGTCGTCCGCTCCTTCGCGTCAGTGCAGCGGCGAGAATACCGCTTGCCTGCCCTGCCGATCTGGTGGCTCGTCATCGTGCTGCTCGATAACCGCGCGGCGAACACGTATACGACGATCCCGGTCGCGCTCTGCGCGGGTGTTGGCATCGCCGAGATGGTCATTCCCGCCCTCAACCGGGCGATGGGCGATCTCCCCGATGCCCGGCAGGCGGCACTCTCGCTCGATGGTGCGAGCGAATGGCGGCGGATGGCAGCGGCGGCGATCCGCCACTGGCCCGCCGTCCTCGTCTGCGGTTTCCTGGTCTGGTATGCCGCCTGGGGGGCGCTGACGAAGAGTGGGAATGTCTCGGGCGATCTCCCCGCGCTCACCAGCCTGGCGCCGAGCGAGCGCGATGCGATGCAGTGGGTCGCGCAGGAGACCCCGGCGGGCAGCCGCTTCGTCGTCATCAGCGGCAAGGGGATCTGGCCGAGTGACGACGAATCCGAATGGTTCCCCACCCTCGCCAACCGCGTCAGCCTCGCTACGCCGCAGGGGTACGAGTGGATGCCGGACCGGATGTTCCAGATTCAGATCTGGAAGCATGATCAGTTGCAGGCATGCACTTTCCAGGATTCGACCTGCCTCGATCGCTGGTCCATCATGACCGGCGATCTGTTTGACTACGTCTATGTCCGCAATACGGACGGCACTTACCCCGTCGCTTCTTCGCTGCTCGCCGATTATCGCTATGACCTCATCTACAATGGCCCCGGCGCGATGATCTTCGCCCACCACGGCACCTGATCCGGCTCGTACCCCTCCCGTACTGCTCGCTTGCTACGACCTGTTCGATGGCTTGGGCAGCGTGGTGGGGCTGGTGGACGGATCGGGCAATCTGGTGGCGCGATACGGGTGCGACCCGTATGGACAGACGGTGGTGAAGGAAGGGGTAGCAGCGGACGCGAACCCGTGGCGGTACGTGGGAGCGTATCTGGACAGCACGGGGTTGTACAAGATGGGGGCGCGGTACTACGATCCGGC
>JAICJW010000413.1 GCA_025928215.1 Chloroflexia bacterium
ATATTACCGGCGCGACGCGATTCCCGGATGGCTGCATGAACCTGATAACGACCGGCGCGCAGCGTTTCCGCATTCTCAGCCTCGATTGGGAAATGGAGTATTGCGTCGCCCGCGTTGCGTGGTTGCCTGAATCAGCGAGTGATGCGGCTCTTTTACGCGATCAGGCAGCACGGCGGTGGAACTCCTTCCGCCGCGCGATTGCCCGCATCACGGACGCGGATTTCGCGGCGGCGGATGCCCCAACCGATCCGACCGAGGCATCGTATGCCCTCGCGGCCTCATTGCCGGTGGATACCCTTGATAAACAGCGGCTTCTGGAGGCGACCGATACGGCCGCGCGTCTGCGGGAAGTGCTGCGGCTTATCAACCGGGAACATGGCTTGCTCCGCTATCTGAGCGCGCCGCACGCCGAAGCGATCCAGCCGGACGATGACTCGGCGGTCTTCCGCAACTAACCCGTTATGTGCGCCGCTAGCGCTTCTGCCCCATCTGCCGGAGCGCGGTGAGCACACGTTCCTCGACCGTCATCCCCTCCGCAATCTCCGCGTCCCGAAGTGCGGTGTAGGCTTCGGTCGCCGAGTAGCCGAGCGCCTGCAGCGCGGCGATCACCTCGGTGCTGTCATCGCGCTGCTGGGCAGACGGGCTGCCGCTCGTCGGTAGCGTGCCACCAACGAGCGCGTCTAACTTCCCCCGCAGTTCGAGGACGAGCCGGGCGGCGGTCTTCTTGCCGATGCCGGGGATGCGCGCGAGGGCGTCAATATCACCGGCGGCGATCGTTTGCAGCACACTATCGGGTTCGCCCGAGCCGCAGACATTGAGCGCGACCTTCGGCCCGACGCCGGTAACGCCGAGTAGCAGGCGGAAAAGGCCGAGTTCCGTCTCCGTCGTGAAGCCATAGAGCGCGATCTGATCTTCCCGCAGGTAGAGATGCGTCACGAGCCGCACCGGCGTGCCATCACGGGGCAGTGCAGCGAGGGTGGTATTGGAAACGGCGATCTGGAGAGTGATCGGCCCGACTTCGAGAAAGATGCCATCGGGGAGCGCGCCGACGACCACGCCACGGACACCGGCGAGCATGAATGCCTCCTATTCGCCTTGCGTCGGCCTTGCGTGGCGCATGTCGGGGTCGTTATAGAGCCGGGGGAGCATATCGTAAGGTGACCATGCGCTGCTCTGGCCGTATTTGCCGGCGTAGTGTTTATCCGTCTCGCCAACCTCGAAGAAGAGAATTTGCGCCACGCGCAGGCCGATCGGCAATTCGATCGTCGCGTGGGAATGGTTCGTAATCTCCATCGTCCAGCGGGCGATATAGCCGACATCGCCGACACCCGCGCACTTGCAGACGCTCATGCACGAGCGTCCGATACTGGAACGCGCGCGCATCGAGGTCGTGTAACCGTTGCGGCCGCCAACCGTTTCGAGCGTGTGCGCGAGGATGGTGTCACCGGGGCGCACAGGAATGATGCCGGTGGCGCGGATCGGCTCGCCCCAGAATTTCTTTGTTTGCTCCTCGGAGAGGAAACTGACGGTTTGCATGTTCCGGTTCGGCTCGAAATAAAACTCGCCGAGCCGCACGTCATAGGAGTTCGTGCCGAGATTATCCGGTTCGAATGGCTCGATGACGATGTCGCCGGCGTCCATTGCCTGCCGAATGCGACGGTCTGAGAGCAGCACGTACCCCTCCTAGCGGAAGACGAAAAAGAGAACAATCACCGCGATAATGACGAGTGCCGCGACGATTATTCCAATGATGGCGGCGATCGGTAGTCCGCGTTTGGTCGGCACGGCGGGGAGGCGATCCGTGGCCACATCGGAGAGCGTCATCGGTGGCTCGGTGGGGGCGGAGACCGCAGCCATCTCGCGCGTTGCTTTGACGATGACGGCCGATATGTTGTCCGAGGCATTGCGGTTATTGGCGAGATCAATCAGTTCATTCGCCGCCTGATCCGGCGGCAAGGCCTGAACGATCTGTTTCATCTCGGCATCCTCAACGATGCCATGCAGGCCGTCGGAACAGAGCAGGATGACATCGTCCGCCATCAAATCCACTTCGAAGATGTCCACATCCACCTTCTGGCGTTGACCGAGGGCACGGGTGATGACATTGCGCTGGCGGCTGTTCTTCGCCTGATCCGCCGTCATCTGACCCGCGCGGACGGCCTCCGCGACCAGCGAGTGATCTTTGGAAATCTGCGTGCTCTGTGTCCGGCCACGGAAGAGGTAGGCGCGACTATCACCGACATTGCCAATCGTCACGGTTGTGCCGCGAACGACGCCGGCGACGAGCGTGGTACCCATCGCCCGTTCCTCGCTCTGGCTGAGACCGCGCTCATAGACCGCCTCGTTCGCCAGGCGGATGGAACGCTTCAGGGCGGTCGGAATCTCCGTCGTGTCGCTCCCGTAGAAGGTGTGAAAGAGCGTCTCGATGGCGAGCGCGCTGGCGACTTCGCCCTGCTCGTTCCCGCCAACGCCATCGGCAACCGCGAAGAGATAGCCGCTCTCGGCAAAGGGGATCGTCTGCGGCAAATCCTGCCAGGTGCCGACCGCGTCCTGATTGTTCGCGCGGACCCGCCCGGTATCGGTGCGCGCCCCCACCCAGAGATGGTATTCACCGGCTGGTGACGCCCCGTTTCCTACCGCTTCGCTCACTGGTCGCTCCGCTCCTGAGTAGTCAGTTGTCAGTAGCCAGAACGGACCTGATCCCACTGGCGACTGCCCACTGCCCACTGACTACTAATTACTGACTACTGACTACTTCGTCTATCTGTGCCTTTTGCAGTTTGCCGCTGTAGTCAATATACAACGCCTGCCACTCCGAGAAGACGTCGAGTGCGGCGGTACCCGCCTCACGGTGGCCGTTCCCGGTCGCTTTCGTTCCTCCAAATGGTAACTGAATTTCCGCGCCAATAGTTCCCGCATTGACGTAGAGGATGCCGGTATCTACATCCCGCATCGCCTGAAACGCGCGGTTGATATCGCGCGTGAAGATCGAGGCCGATAAACCGTACTCGCTCTGATTGACGATCTCGATTGCCTGTTCGAGCGATTGCACCGGCAGGACGGACATCACCGGGCCGAAGATTTCCTCGCGCGCGATCCGCATATCGGGCGTCACGCCCGTGAAGATCGTCGGCTCGTGGAAGAACCCCTTGTCGAGCGACCCACTCCGCGCGACGTTGCCGCCGATGACAAGTTCCGCGCCCTCGCGCTGCCCGACCGGGATGTACGACTGGATGCGCTCAAGTTGCGCGTCGCTAATCACCGGGCCAACATCCGTCGCTTCATCGAGGCCGTCGCCGAGCCGCAATGCGCGGGCTTTCGCGACGAGTTTATCCGTCAGTTCGCGGTACACCGCCTGATGGACGATCACGCGGCTCGCCGCCGTGCAGCGCTGCCCGGAGGTGCCGAAGGCGGACCAGAGGATGCCCTCCGTCGCCAGGTCGAGATCGGCATCGTCCATCACCATGACGGCATTCTTGCCGCCGAGTTCGAGCATCACGCGTTTGCGGCCGCGTGCCCCGGCGATCGCGACATCGTCGCCGACCTCGGTGCTGCCGGTGAAGGAGATCAGTTTGACATCGGGATGCTCGATCAGCGCCTTGCCCGCGTCGCTCCCTGTGCCAAAGACGATATTGAGGACGCCGGGCGGCAACCCCGCCTCCGCAAAAATCTTCACGAGGCGATAGGCGAGCAGCGGCGTGTAGGTCGCGGGTTTGAAAACGACGGTGTTCCCGCAGATCAGCGCGGGCATGATCTTCCACGTCGGAATGGCCA
>JAICJW010000012.1 GCA_025928215.1 Chloroflexia bacterium
CTCCCTCGTCCAATACGTCGAGGAGGCGGGGAAGTAACAGGGGCGAATCGAGAAACCGCTTGAACCGCAAAGCCGCAAAGGACGCAGAGAAAACATAGGACATAATGCTGGAATAGCGAAGGAGGTACAGCGTGCCGCGAACGGAGATACGACCGGGGAACCTGATTGGCATGGCGACAACGGCGATTGACACGCCCGCCCTCGTCATTGATTGCGACGCGATGGAGCACAACCTGCGGACGATGGCGGATTTCTTCCGCGACAAGCCCGCCAGCCTCCGCCCGCACGCAAAGACGCACAAAAGCCCGATGATCGCGCACAAGCAGATCGCGCTCGGCGCGGTCGGCATCACCTGCGCCAAACTCGGCGAGGCGGAGGTGATGACCGAAGCCGGTATCAAGGACATTCTCGTCGCCAACCAGATCATCGGCCCGACGAAGATTGCCCGCCTCGTCGGCCTCCTCCATCACACGCGCGTCACCGTCGCGGTGGACGACCCGGAGAATCTGCGCGCCCTCGCCCGCGCGGCGGAGGCGCAGGGCGTCGAACTCGATGTGCTGGTCGAGGTGAATACCGGCATGAATCGTTGCGGCGTCGAGCCGGGCGAAGCGGCGGTGCAGTTGGCGCGTGTCGCGTCGGACCTCCCCGGCATCCGTTTCCGGGGCATTCAGGCGTACGAGGGGCATCTCGTCAATATCAAGGACGACAACGAGCGTGCGGGGCGGGTCGCGGAGGCAATGGCGCCGATCATTGAGACACGCCATGCCATCGAGGCGGCGGGTATCCCGGTCGGCATCGTCTCCGGCGGCGGCACCGGCACCTTCGCGCATACCGGCACGACTAGCGGGTTCGACGAGGTGCAGGCAGGGTCATATGTCTTCCTGGACAGCACGTATGCGGGTGTCGGCGGCATCGGCGAGCGGTTCCGGTCCGCCCTCACCGTCCTCGCAACGGTCATCAGCCGGCCAGCGCCGGAGCGCGTGATTCTGGATATCGGGCGCAAGACGCTCGGCGTTGACCATGGCACCCCGGTCTTGAAGGGCTACCCGGAGGGCATCACCTTCAAGGGCTTCTCCGAGGAGCACACGACGATGATCGTGGACGGCCCCGCCCGCGGCCTGCGCCCCGGCGACACAGTCGAGGTGATCCCCGGTCACGTCTGCACGACCGTCAACCTCTACGATTGCTACTACGCCACCCGCAAGGGCCGCGTTGAAGCGATCTGGCCCGTCGCCGGTCGTGGCCGCTCGCAGTAAGAAAGGGTCGTAGCGCGGAGAGCGCAGAGGACACAGAAGAGAGCCGGAAAGGCATGATTAGGAGATTGAAGCATCTCTCTGTGTTCTCTGGGCTCCGTTTTCCTCTTCGCTGACGCTGGCAATTCGTCTGATAGGGGGGATGTAATGAGCGGGATATATGAACGACTGGGGATTCGGCCGCTGATCAATGCGCGGGGGACGCACACGCGGCTTGGCGGCTCGATCATGGCGCCGGAGGTGCTCGACGCGATGCGCGAGGCGGCGGGCGCGTACATCCTACTCGATGAGTTGCAGGCGCGGGCGAGCGAGGTGATCGCCCGCGCGACGGGCGCGGAAGCGGGGATGGTGACGGGTGGCGCGGAGGCAGGCTTGCTTCTCGCCACCGCCGCCTGTATGGCCGGGACCGATCCGATCAAGATCGCGCAACTGCCGGACAGCACCGGCATGAAGAACGAGGCAATCATCCATCGCGCGCACCGCAATGGGTACGATCACGCCGTCCGCGTGGCAGGCGCGACGGTCGTCGAGGTCGGCTACGGCCACGGCACGATCCCCTACCAACTCGAAGCGGCGTTCACGGAGCGGACGGCGCTCGTCGAGTACCTCGCCTCGCCGTGGGCGAGCCGGGGCGCACTTTCGCTCCCCCAGACGTGCGAAATCGCGCACCGGCATGGCGTTCCGGTGCTCGTGGACGCGGCGGCGATGTTGCCCCCGCCGGAGAACCTGACGCGCTTTATCGCGGAGGGCGCCGACCTCGTCACCTACAGCGGCGGCAAGGAACTGCACGGGCCGCAATCCTCCGGCATCCTCGCCGGGCGGGCGGACTTGATCCGCGCCGCGCTGGCGAACGGCAGCCCGAATCATAGCGTGGGGCGCGCCGCGAAGGCTGCGAAGGAGGACATCGTTGGGCTGATCGTCGCGCTCGAACGCTATCTGAACCGCGATCACGCCGCCGACATGGCGCGCTGGGAGGCGCAGGCGGAATACATGCTGGAACGGCTCGACGGCCTGCCCGGCGTCGAGGCCCACCGCGTCTACGACGGTCGCGAGCATATCACGCCGCGCGTCGAACTCCGTTTCGCGCCCACGAGCGGCATTGACGCGCATGACCTCGTCGTCGCGCTGGAAGACGGCGACACGCGCATCTACCTCTTCGAACCGAACGGCCCAAGTTCCGTGCCGAACAGCGTCATTATCAATACGCAGACGATGCAGTCGGGTGACGAAAAGATCATCGCGGAGGTTCTCCGCCCGGCAATCGTGGAACGCGTGAAACGCCCCGTCCACGCGGACTGAAGGAAGACGCGATGCGCCGCGCCGAGTACATTGCATCAATCCACGCCGCGTACCCGGCGTTGCGCATCGAGGGCATACGCCTGAATGATGAGGGGCAGTACAACAACATCCTGATCGTCAACGACGAGCTGATCTTCCGCTTCCCGCGCCACGCCGAGGGGATCGAGAAACTGGAGAGGGAGATCGCGCTCCTCGACCGGATTCGGCCCGCGCTCCCCCTGCCGATCCCGGGGCCAATCTATCGCCGCCTTGTGCCGCGCGCGGTCGGGCAGGTCTTCGCGGGGTACCGGATGCTGCCCGGCGAACCGCTCTGGCGGGAGACCTTCGCGGCGATCACCGATCCGGCGATTCTCCGGCAGCTGGCAACGCAACTGGCGGCATTCCTTCACGACCTGCACACCACCCCCACCGATCACCTTGCGGCGCTGGTGCCCGCTGATGATTGGCGCACACTCTGGTCTGATCTGGAAGGAGAGATACGAACCGCACTCTTCCCGCATCTGCCAGCGACCGCGCAGGAGCAGATCGCAGCGCGTTTCGCGGCCTTTCTCGACGATCCGGGCAACTTCGCCTTCACGCCAGCCGTGATTCACGGCGATTTCGGTAGCGGCAATCTGCTCTGGGATGCGCACGCCGGGGCGATGACTGCGGTGATTGACTTCGCCTCGGCGACCCTCGGCGACCCTGCCCTCGATGTCGCGGCACTCCTCACCTATGACGAGTCATTCGTGCGGCAAGGGTTCGCCGTCTATCCAGCGATGGAAGCGATGCTACCGCGCGCCCGCTTCTACCGCAGCACCTTCATGCTTCAGGAAGCACTCTACGGCGTCGAGCACGACGATCCCGACGCCGTCGAGCGCGGCCTCGCACCCTATCTGACGGACGAGGAATGAGCAATGTGTCACCAGGATCGCGCCGCGCGGGGCGGCGCAGGTTGCACAACAAGATCAATCGTGTCGAGGCAGGATTGAGGGTTGAAGATATTGGCGGCGGTGTGCCACGGGCCGGGGCACGTCGTGACATTCAGCAGGCGATCCACAGCGAAGCAGCGCCATTCGCCGCCCGGCGGAAGGCCATGCACGCTCCCACCCTCGAACTGGTAGCCGAGGACATGTTTCGTGCCATCTTTCGTCCCGAGCGCGTGCGGACAAAACGCGCGGCGCTCACCGTCGTACATCGCCGTCACGTGCTCGTGATGTTCGATGGCCTGTTCAAGCAGGGCATAATTTTCCGTCATTCGACTCGCTCCCTGGAGCGATAACGTGTATGCCGCCACTCGGAATATCGCATCAGGGATGCCAGGGAACCTCACCCCTCGCCGCTTGACGGAGAGCGGGCGCCCTCTGGGTAGTGGGGGGTGAGGTTCCTTACCGTGCTGCCGCCATCACCGCATTGCTGAAATATGCCTGACGCGGGCGCTCGGTGGTCCAGCCACTGGCGAGGGTGCGGTTCGTCAGCAGGACGCAGACGATGTCGGTTTCCGGGTCCGCCCAGACCATCGTACCGGTTGAGCCGAGGTGGCCGAAGGTCGCGGGCGAGGTGAGGTCGCCGCTCGGATGCAGGCGGTTCGTCCCTTTGATCTCCCAGCCGATGCCCCATGCTACCGCCGGCCGGATGTTGGCAGGCGGCGCACCGTCCCGCAGTTCGGGCGCGAGATCGGCGGGCGCATCCGGCGGCGCGAACTGGATCGTCGTCATCGCGCGGGCCGTCGCGGCGGAGAGGATGCGTGCCCCCGGCGAAACGGGATCGGTATGGCCGATCCGTTGGCGGCCGCCCGCCGCCGGGAGCATGCAATCCACGAAGCGGACGAGATCGCGCGGGCAACTAAAGAGGCCTCCCCACGGGATACCAAGCCCCCGGTAATAGGCGCTATTCGCCATCTCCCAATCCTGCCCCTCCTGCCCCGTCCCCGCGACATGGGCGATTCGCTCCGACCATTCGGGCGGGGGCAGGAGCGCGCTCGCCACCATGCCGAGCGGCGCGAGGATGTGCTGATGGACGAAGGCGTGATACTGCCTGACCATTGGTCTCTCCACTGGCCGCCGGAGCGTGCCGCTCACGGCGCGCCCAACAACCTCCGCCGCCATCAGGATGCCAGGATTGCTGTAGTAATGGAGCGTGCCGGGCGCGAAGAGGAGGGGCTACGCGCCGAAAGAGGCGACGAACGCCTCCAGCGGCTGATGCGCGCGGCGGAGATCGAAGTTGTCCGGGCTGACACCGGGTAGGCCGGAGCAGTGCGCCAGAACATGCCGGAGCGTCACGGCGCGCCGGTCGAAGGGTGTCTCAGGAGCGTCGAGGAATTCGGGCAGCAGATCAGCGAGCGGCTCATCGAGGGCAATCAGCCCGCGCTCGACCATGAGCATGACGGCGGCAGCGGTGAATGGCTTCGTCACGGAGGCGAGGCCCCAGATCGTCTCCGAGTCCGCCGGATGGCCCGGCGCACGGTCGCCAACGTATGTCTCACCGGCGATCCGCCCGCCCCGCGCGACGAGCGCCGCCGCGCCCGGCACGACACCGCGCGTGACCCACTGCTCGATCAGATCGAATGCCCGCCGGAGCGCATGCGGATCGAACCCCGCCTCCCGCGCACCCTCGACGACCGCCCCATGCACGCCATCATTCACCGCCGCCACCTCCTTCGCAATTCAACCGGTTTCCGCTTGATCGCTTTCCATGCGGCGCCGCGCTTCGTCGTACACTTGCCGGAGGACATCGTATGGCTGGGCGCCCTGCACGCCCACCTGCCCGATGACGATGGTCGGCACGGCGGAGATGCCAACCTGTGCCGCCAGTTGCTCCTGCTCGATCACGCGATCCGTATACCGCCCTTCCACGAGCGCGGCGCGCAGGTCGTCCGAACTCAGTCCGACCGACGCGCCGATGGCGACAAGTTCATCCACCTCACCGATGTCCCGGTTCTCGACGAAGAAGGCACGGAAGAGGGCGACGCGCATCTCCTCGAAGCGGTCGTGATCGCGGGCATAGATTGCCGCCTCGTGCGCCTGCCGGGAACGCGACTTGAAAGGCGGGAAATGCATCTCCACGCCAAGTTTCGCGGCCATCGGCCCGACACCGCGCTCCCAATGCTGCCGGAATCGCTCGCCGCCCGGCCCGGTGATGTCCGGCAGCGGCGCGGGTTCGGGCCGCAGTTCGAAGGCGAGCCATTCGATTTCGACATCATGCGTTGCTCTCAGTTCGGCCAAGGCACCCTCAGCCAGATAGCAGTATGGTCAGACGTAATCGGAAAAGACGATCACGGGCATCGGGGCATCCATAGGAGGCTTCCTTTCTGGTTCTAGCCGGGCGGCGGCAACCCGAGTGACGCGGCGGCCCACGGCAGCGCGCGTTTCAGTTGAGACAACTGTACACCCCGAACGCGCGGCGCGCCTTCCGGCGGCGGTAATCCGGCCCGTGCCGCAAAGAAGCCGCTCCTCAAGGCGGCGAGCGCCGGTTCGTCCGGCATAATATCTATTGGATCGGGGCCACCCTCGGCGGCGAGGCTCGGCAACCAGAACGCCACATCCACCGCGGCATTCCCCCGGCAGGCGAGGTTCCAGTCCATGAGGATCACGCGATCCCCGACGAAGCAGAGATTGTCGCTGCGCACATCGAGATGGACGAGACTGTCACCGTCCAGTATCGCCCCCGCTTCCGCCGCAAGAAGGGACGGCAAGGCCATGTCGAGCCATGCCGGAGCGCAGAGACCGAGCGAGAGAAAGGGCATGGGGTC
Source organism: Chloroflexia bacterium (assembly GCA_025928215.1). Lineage (GTDB taxonomy): Bacteria > Chloroflexota > Chloroflexia > Thermomicrobiales > JALYUS01 > JALYUS01. Next base: position 6,283 of record JAICJW010000012.1, read on the forward strand.
TTCCGCCACCTGCGTCCAACCCGCTAATCGGTCCCGGCTCAATGCCAGCGCGGGGAGGGCCGGGGGCGGGGTCGCGGCGACGGCGGCGAGGGCCGCCAGCACCTGCTCGACGCGGGCGATCAGATGGGGTGGTGGCACCGTCATTCGCCGTATGCCTCCTCTGATAGCTGATCATCCGTCATCGGACGAGAAAGCCGCGCCCCGCCTCGTCTTCGGCATCGAGGATGAAGGTATGATAGCCGGTGATGAAGCCGCGGCCGCCGATCTCCGGGATGATCGCAGGGTAATCGCCGACTTGCGTTGCTTCGATGGCGCGCCCGGTGAAGCGCGTGCCGATGATGCTCTCGTTCACCCACTCGTCATCGAGGGCGAGCGCGCCACGGGCGATCAAGGCGGCGGTCGTCGCGGCGGTGCCGGTGCCGCACGGCGAGCGATCCACCTCGCCCGCCGCGAAGACGGTCACATTCCGCTGCCGCGCGCCCTCACCTTCCGGTGGGCCGGTGATGATCGTTCCGTAGATGCCGCGCAGTTCCGGCTCCGTCGGGTGCGCGATGTCCGCCGCCGCCTCGACCGCATACTTGACCGCCATGCCCCGCGCGATGAGTTCCGTGACGCGCTCCGGCAGCACGATGAGGCCATCATCGAGTGTCGTCGCTTCCACGAGCGCATAGAACGCTCCGCCGAAGACGACATCCACGGCAATCGGCCTCCCATCCACGACGATCCGCAGCCCGGCGGTATGGACGAAGGAGGGGACATTGCGGAACGTGACGCGCCGCACGCGGTCGCCCTCGATTACCGCGCGGGCGAGGACGAATCCGGCGGGCGTGTCGTAGCCGACCTCGGTAATCGGTGCGGTGCGCGGCAGTTGCCCGCTTTCAAGCAGCGCGGTCGTTAGGGCGATAATGCCGTGGCCGCACATCGTGCTGTACCCTTCATTGTGCATAAAGAGGACGCCGTAGGACGCGCCCGGCGTCACTGGCGGCGTGAGGATGCAGCCATACATATCGGCATGGCCACGCGGCTCCCACATCAGGATGCGGCGGAGGTCATCATGGTGCGCCAGCATCGCCCGCCTCCGTTCGAGGATCGTCGCGCCCGGCAACGGCGGCAGCCCCGCCGTGACGATCCGCAAGGGTTCCCCCGCCGCATGAGCGTCTATCGTCGTCATCGTCCGCGACACCAGCATCCATGCTCCTCCCTGGAATCGAAACCAGATCGCCGCAATGATCGCAGAGACGCAAAGGACGTAAAGAGGAGAAAGGTCGTCGTCCTTCTCTTTTCTTCCTCGTTCCTTCTTCGCGTTCTTCCGGGTGCCGTCTGGGCAGTATTCGTGGTTCAATCGGCTTCCGAGGCCCTCTTTCCAGTGTTCTCCTTGAGGAATGCGACGACCGCATCGCGGAATGGCTCGTACCGGTCGCGGCGAATATTGTGGCCTGCGTCGGCGATCTGGACGACGCGCCCCGTGCGCCAGAGATGCGCCGCCTCGTGCGCCACTGCTGGCGTAACGATCCCGCCTCGTGCCGGATCGGCGGTAATCAGTAGGACGGGGCAGGTAATTGCGCGCACGATGTCGCGCCACGGCGGGGGATCATGGGGCAATTCGTTGACGACATCGAGGTTGAACAACGCTTTACCCTCCGCCCAGGGGACGCGATCTTCCTCCGCCCAGGTCGGGCGCTCGACGCGCGCCTGCGCGATTTGCTCCTCGCGGCTGAGCGCCTGGAATCCGGTCAGCCATTCCGCCCAGCGCGGGCTGCCGGTTGGGGCGAGACTCGGTCGCGCGGGTTCGCCTGCGTCTCCTCGGCTCGTTTGGGGGGATACGTCGCGCCACGGAGGGTCTTCCAGCACCGCGCACCGGACATGGTCAGGCGCATTCGCCGCGACGCCCGCGGCGGTGCGAGCGCCCATCGAATGCCCAACCAGCGCGGGGCGATCCAGACCGAGCGCCTCAATCACTGCGACCACATCCGCGATCGCCCGCGAGCGGAAGCCACCCGGTCCTGGCCCGCCGGTTCGTCCATGACCGGCGGCATCGGGCATAATGAGGTCGTAATCCGGCGCGAGATCCCGGGCGAGGCGCGTCCAGGCCAGCCCACTATCGGAGAATCCGTGCAGCAGGACCACAGGCGGCTTATCGCGCTTGCCCATCCGGTAATAATGGACCGTTAGCCCATTGATTGAGAGATCATGATCGGACCAGTCTGCCATCGGTCACTCCTTTCCCGCTATCGCTCGTACCGCCATCCGTGCGGATCAGTGTATCGCATCGCCGGACTTCGCATCCGGCCACTCGTCGGTTCGCGCCGCGTCGGATACGATGTCCGCTGTAGCCGTGGAAGGAGCGCCGCATGCGCCTGATCTCCTGGAATGTCTCCCGCGCGGGGCAGGAGCGAATTCCTCACCAGGTGGCCGCCCTCGCCGCCCGCGCGCCGGACATCGTCGCCCTGCAGGAAGTGCGCATCAACCGCGCCCCAGAATACCGGAGCGCGCTGCAACACGCGGGATTCGCGTATGTGGCTAACGGCTTCGCCGGGTCGGGCGCTGATCTGGGCGGGAAACGCGCGAGCGGCGTGCTGATCGCGAGCAGGTGGGAATGCGTCGTGTGTGCGGAGGCGCGGGCCGGGATCGGTGTACCGTGGCCGGAACGGCTGCTTTCCGTCATCGTCGCGGCCGCGTGGGGCGCGGTCGAGGTGCATACGGTCTACGTCCCCGTTGGCTATGGGGGGCGCGACCTCGCCGTCCGCATCGAAACGCTGGAACGCCTCTATGCGGGGCTTGCCCGCACAGCGGATCGGCATCGTATCCTCTGCGGCGACTTCAATCTGCCGCAGCACGAGATGGCGGATGGCGAAGTCATCACCTTCGGGCAAACACGGCGCAAAAATGGCGCATTTGCGATCACCAATGCCGCGATGCACGCCAGCGAACAAAAGGTGCTGACGGGGCTGGCGGCGTTCGATCTCGCGGATGTCTATCGCGTGCGGCACGGTTATGGGCGGCAGGAATTCAGTTGGTATCACCCCTCCTCCGGCAACGGCTTCCGCCTCGACCATGTGCTCGCGTCGCGCTCGCTCCGGGCGAGGGAATGCCGCTACCTTGAAGCGTTCCGCACGCCGCAGCCGGAGCGATATATCGGGCTTGGCTTCAATAAACTGAGCGATCACGCGGCGATGGAAGTGGACTTCGATCCCGCGCCGACACGAGAACCGGCGGTGATCGCCGGATGCGTTTCGTCATGAACGGAGGCTCAGATGGCACACGCGGGAGAGGTCACGGTGCGCGGATTGACGATTGCGTATGACCGCGCGGGGCAGGGGCCGCCGCTCGTGCTGATGCACGGGATCGGTGCGGATGCCGCCGCGTGGCGAACGCAACTCGATGGGCTTGCCGATGCGTTCGATCTGATCGCGTGGGACGCGCCGGGCTACGGCCGCTCGTCCGATCCGCCGCACGACTGGCCGATGGCTGAATACGCGGACTATCTCGCAGGCTTCCTCGACGGTCTGGGTATCATGAAGGCGCATCTTCTCGGCCAATCGTGGGGCGGCGTGCTGGCGCAGGAATTCTATGGCCGCTATGCCGACCGCGTCTCGTCGCTGATCCTCTCCGACACGACGCTCGGCGGCGACGCGACGCGCGCGGACGGCGAGACGCGGCTCCAGGCCCGGCTGCATGCACTCGAGACGATGACACCCGCTGAGTATGCCCACGCCCGCGCGCCGCAACTGCTCGCGCCCGACCCGCCCGCCGACGTGCTCCGCGAGGTCGAGGCGATGTTCGCGCGAATGCACCCTGCCGGGTTCCGTAGCGCGGCGATTGCGCTCGCCCACGCCGATGTACGCGCCGTTCTGCCGCGCATTCGCGTGCCGACGCTCATCCTCTGCGGCGAGCAGGACCGTGTGACGGCACCCGCACTCGGCACGCGGCTGATCGGGGAGATACCGAACGCGCGGAAAATCATCTTCCCCGGCGTCGGCCATCTCAACAATATGGAGCAGCCCGAGCAGTACAACGCGACCGTCCGCGCATTCCTTTTATCCGCTAATGGAATTTGATCGTCCAGTCGTAGGGGATTTCGGGGGCATCGAAGGCGATGCGATACTCGTCCGGATCGTCGCGGCGATACGGCTCGGTGGGGAGATTGAGGAGGTAGGCAGGCTCGTTGCCGACGACTTTGAAGCCGTGCAGCACGCCAATCGGGATTTTCACGACGGCGAGATTCCGCTCCCCGATGAAGAACTCGTTCAGTTCGCCGCGCGTCGGGCTGCCCTCACGATCATCGTAGAGGGGCACCTTAATCATCCCCTTGATGCAGCAGAAGTAGTCCGTCTGCTTCTTGTGGTAATGCCAGGCGCGGATCACACCGGGATAGGAGAGAGAGAAGTAACACTGGCCAAATTTGGCGAAGAACGGGTCGTCATTCCGGACGATTTCGGTCAGTGCGCCGCGCTCGTCGGCAAAGGTTGTTAGCTTCTTGACTTCTACGCCCTCGATCACCCGCCACTCCTTCGCGTTCCTTCGTTCCGTCAATCCATGCACCGGTGCGCCAGCATACCACAGGCGACGAGCCGCCGTGTGTCATGGTGCCGTTTATCGTACCGAGCTGGATCGTTCGTGGTGGCGCAGGATGCGGCCCGGCAGCGTGCCGGCCTGCTCGCCCCGTTCGTTGATGACGACGATCCCATTGACGATCACCGCCGTGATGCCGACGGGATATTGATGCGGCGCGGTGTAGGTCGCCGTATCCGCAATCGTCTCAGCATCCCAGACGGCAATGTCCGCCCAATAGCCGGTACGCAGGAGGCCGCGCTGCGAGAGGTTCAGGCGCGCGGCAGGCAAGCCGGTCATTTTATGGACCGCCTCTTCGCGTCGCAGCGTGCCACGCTCCCGCACATAGCGGCCGAGGACACGCGGAAATGTCCCGTAGGAGCGCGGGTGCGGCGTGTCGGCGCCGAGCGGCCCGTACGGCGCGAGCGCCGAGCCATCGGAGCCGATGCTCGTCAGCGGCCAGCGCATTACCGTCTCGACGTCGCCCTCGTCCATGCTGTGACCGACGATACTGACCTCCATTTGCTGCGCGATCAGCAGGGCGCACACAGCCTCCACCTCATCACTGCCGCGCGCTGCCGCGATGGCGGCGAGGCTCTTTCCGGCACACTCCGGCATCTGCGGCGCGCCGGTGACCACCATGTTCTCCCAGCCAGATTCCGCCGCCATGTTTTCCCAGCCCGGCAGGCCAGCGGTGATGTCCGCTCGGATGCGGTCGCGCGCGGCGGGATCGTCGAGACGGAGAAGAATGGCGTCACGGTCGCCATCGAGCGCCCACGGTGGCAGCACCATCGCCAGGCCGGTCGAGTAGGCAGTGTACGGGTACTGATCGCACATCACATCCACCCCGGCGGCGCGAGCCTCCTCCAATTGCCGGAGGCTGCCCTGCACCTTGCCCCAGTTCGCCTTGCCGTCCGCCTTGTGGTGGGACATCTGACCGCGCACCCCGGCCTCGCGGCAGACGGCGACGAACTCGTCCACCGCCTCATGCAAGCCATTCCCCTCATTCCGGATATGACTGGTGTAGAGGCCGTTCGTCTCGCGGAGCACGCCGCAGAGCGCCGTGATCTCGGCGGTCTCGGCGAAGATGCCGGGCGGGTAGATGAGGCCGGTGGAGAGGCCGAGCGCGCCGTCCGCCATTGCCTCCTGGAGAAGGTTTCGCATCGCCGTATGCTCATCGTCCGTTGGCGGGCGGTTGTCGTAGCCCATCACGGCGGCGCGGATCACGCCATGCCCGACGAAGGAGGCGTAGTTGCAGGCCAGCCCCGTCTGCTCGACGCGCGCGTAGAGTTCCGCGAGGCTGAGCCATGTCCGCTGCATGCCAATCTTCGCCACATCCCAGGTAACGCGCGCGGCGGCGGGCGTGTCGGCATGGCCGAGCGGTGCGAGCGAGATGCCGCACAGCCCGCCGATCTCCGTCGTCACGCCCTGGCGAATTTTGCTCTCCATACGCGGATAGACGAGCGTGGAGGTGTCGGAGTGCGTGTGAATGTCTATGAAACCGGGCGAGACGCAGCGGCCCGCCGCGTCAATCTCCCGCGCGGCGATCACCCCGGAGAGGTCGCCGACAACGAGAATGTGCCCATTGCCCACGCCAACATCAGCGCGCACCTCCGGAGCGCCACTGCCATCAATGACCGTGCCGTTGCGAATAATGAGGTCCAGCATGCCCCGTTCTCCTGTCGCGACCCTTCCGCGCACCATTGTCGCATATCGGCGGGAAAAACAGGGATAATGCGGAGGAACACGTCGAAAGTCGAAAGGACCAAGTAACGAGGGGGTCGCGTGGTCTCATTACTTGTTCCTTTCTCCCGTTACTCCTGATCGGTACGGCCCATGCTGATCAGGCAGCGGTGGAGGGCATCTTGCCACGGCGGGAGTGTGATACCGAGTTTCGCTGCCGCGCGGTTCGCGAGCACGCCATTCCGAGGGGGCATGCAGGCGCGCGGGAAATCCGACGCGGGGACGGGGCTGATTTCCGGCGTAAGACCGGCCATCCGAAAGGTCGCGCCGGCCCATTCATACCACGATGCCTTGCCAGTATTCGTGAGATGGTAGACACCGGGTATCGGCTGGCGGGCGAGGGCAAGGAGGCCGCGCGCGAGGTCGGTCGCGTAGGTCGGCTGCCCCCATTGGTCCGCGACAACCCGAAGCGGCGCCCCCCGTTCGGCGAGGGAGAGCATCGTGCGGACGAAGTTCCGCCCCTCCTCGGCATAGATCATCGCCGTCCGCACGACGAGCAAGTGCGCCCCCGTCCGCGCCGCCGCGATTTCCCCCGCCCATTTACTGCGGGCATAGACCGAGCGCGGATTCGGCAGGTCGAACTCGTCGTACGGCGCGTCGCGCTCGCCGTCGAAGACGTAGTTCGTGCCGAGCGCGATGAGCGGGCACCCAATTGCCGCCGCCGCCGCCGCGACGTAGCCCGTGCCGAACGCGTTGACGGCGTAGGCGCGCTCCTGCTGCACCTCGCAGGCGTCCGTATCCGTGTAGGCCGCCGCATGGATGATGCAGTCGGGCGCGAGCGGGACGAGCGTATCGCGCACCGCGCTCGCATCCGACACATCGAGCGCCGCCGACGCGAAGGGGATCACCGCATCCTCGCCGGAGCGTGCCATCTGTTGCAGTGCCCGCCCCACCTGCCCATTCGCCCCCGTTACCGCGATCCGCATAGATTCCCTCCGGTTCTCAGATATGGAGCAGGGAACCGACGAGGCGCTGAATCCGGTTCCGGCCCCGGACGCGCTGGGCGTCCCGTTCGAGCGAGCGAATCCAATCCGCCTGCCGCACCGATTCGCCGATGAGGCGATCATATGCCGCGCGCAGCCGCTCGAACTCCGCGCGATACGACGTCGCATCAGCGACGACTCGCTCCATCTCGCGGCGCAGGTCCGCGCCCGTGGCATAGCTCCGCGTCAGGCGCACGGGTAACTGCGCCGCAATGGTGGACTCCTGCGCGAGAGGATCGGTCGCGAGCCAGTCCGCCCAGCGCGCCTCGAACCGCTCATAATTCGCGGCATCCGACCGATACCGTCCATCGGAGGCCGATTCGAAGTGGTAGAGGACGCTCGCCGCCTCGTACCAGACGGTGCCACCATCTTTGCGTATCCGGCAACAGAAATCGAGGTCCTCGAAGCCGTTCAGGTATCCCTCGTCGAACCCGCCCGTATCGAGGAACCGGCGCCGCTCGACCATCAAGCAGGCCCCCGTCACTGCCGGTACGGCGCGCGACGTGGAAGCCGCGCCATCCGCCGGGTCGCCGTAGAAGAGATGGACCGGCTCGTCACGGGCATTGAAGCCAAGGCCCGCGTGCTGGACCATATCATCCGGGAAGAGCAGCCGCGCGCCGACGACGGCGGGAGCCAGCGGGCCGGTCATCGCTCCGGCGAGAGCGGTAAGCCAGCCGGGCTGCGGCACGGTGTCGTTGTTCAGAAAAACGAGAGCGGTGCCGCGCGCCGCAGAGGCCCCTTGATTGCAGGCATGCGCGAAGCCCATGTTCCGTTCATTGCTGATGACGCGAAATTCCGAGCCGAGCGTCGAGAGAAAGGCCGCCGTCTCGTCCGTGCTGCCATTATCAATGAAGATCACTTCGGTCGCATCCCAATTGTCCGCGACCGCCTTCAGGGCACGGACGCAGATCGTCGTGAAGAGGAGGCGGTTGAAGAGCGGGATGATGATGCTGAAGCGGGGAACGGGCGATGCGGGCATGCGAAGGCTTCTCTCCCTCTTGATCGCGATGGTCGGCGCAAACCCGAATGTAGTATCGTTTGCCCCGCTCCCTGTCAAGTATCGTCGGACGATGATTGGTGTAGTGACGGGGCGGCATGAAACGTGTAGTGTTGCGCGTGTGAGAATATGGGAAGCGGATGCGCGACAGGGCGTTACCGCGATATACGGGGATTGAGATACCGCTATGACCGCGTCCATTCCGCGACTGCTGATTGTCACCGACGAATCGGTCGGCCCGCTGATGGGCGAAGCGGCCATCCGCGCGTGGGAACTCGCCGCCATTCTCGCGCGGGAGTTTCGCACCACGCTTGCCGCCCCCGCCCCCGTGCCGCCGGATGGCCCCGGGTTCTTCATTGCCGCCCTGCCGCCCGCGAGCGAGGGGTACGCGGCGCTGACCGAACTGATCCGCGCACACGACATCATCATCGCGCAGGCGCTCCCCCTCCCCGCGCTGCCCGCCGAGGAGATGGCAACGAAATATCTCGTCGTGGACCTCTGCCGCCCGTGGATCATCGAGCATCTGGAGGCGCACCAGGCGCGGGATCCGGTGGGTGAGGAGGGCTGGCTGGCGCGCGCGCTCATCGCGATCAACGGGCTGCTCGCGGCGGGCGACTTTTTCATCTGCCCGACGGAGATGCAGCGCGCCTTCTGGCTCGGCGCGCTCGCGCATATCGGACGGCTGACCGATGGAATCTATCGCCGCGCGCCAGATGGCCGGGCGCTGATTGATGTCGTGCCGTATGGCATCCCCGCGCTGCCGCCACCGAAGCAGGAGAGGGCGCTCAAGGGCGTGCTGCCCGGCATCGGCCCGAACGATTTCGTCGCGCTCTGGGGCGGCGGCCTCTGGCACGGCCTCGACCCGCTCGCGCTCGTCCATGCGACTGCCCGGCTGCGCGACCTGGACTATCCAATTCGCACTGTCATGCTCGACACGCCGCCCCCCGCGACACCGGATGGCGCTCCGACGGCCCCCTCACTACGCGACGCGGTCCGCCAGCGCGGCGATGAATTAGGATTGACAGGCACGCATCTCTTCTTCCCCGATGGGCCGGTCCCCTACGCCGAGCGCGCGGGATACCTGTTGGAAGCGGACGTGGGCATTAGCCTCCAGCACCCGTCGCTCGAAGCGCGTTTCGCTTTCCGCACGCCGGTCCTCGACGCGCTCTGGGCGGGGATCGTACCTGTCGCCAGCGACGGCGACACAATGGCGGACCTCCTGCGCGCCTACGACGCGGGGCGCATCGTGCCGCCGGGAGACGATGCCGCCCTCGCCGTGACGCTGGCGAACCTGATTGACAACCCGTACGAGCGGCGGCTCCTCGCCGCGCGGGGGCATGCACTGGGGCAAACGTTCACCTGGGAAACGGTCGCGCGTCCCCTCGCCGCCTTCTGCCGTCAGCCGATGAAGGGGGCGCGCGTCCCCGGCTTCATCGCCGCCGATTTGCAGGAGCGCGTCAACGAACTGGAGCGCACGCTCTTCCAGACGAGCACCTATGCCGAGCGGCTGGAACGCCAGCTCGCCGAACGCGGTGGCCCGAACCTCACGGGCACGCCCGCGGATCGTGGCGTTGGCGCCCGCTTCCGCCGCACGATGACCGACTTCCTGCATGGCCGGAGCGACCCCGGCGATGAGAGACCGCCGGATGAGCGTGAGGAGTAGGCAGCAGGCGCAGGCAGGAACCAATAAAAAGGAGAAGAAAGCGTTCACCTCCTCTCTTCCGATTACTGCCTACTCCCGAAAATTGACAGGAAGCGCCCGGCGCTTTATACTCCGTCCTCGCGAGATGCGATGTGGCGCGTTCGTCTAGCGGCCCAGGACATCACCCTCTCAAGGTGGAGATCACGGGTTCGAATCCCGTACGCGCTACCATTCTCGCATCCCCATTGCACGCTGTTACATCTTCGGCTGGATCATCTGATACATGTCACGCGGCACAAGATCGTCGCGGTCGAGGTATGCTTCGTTGATCTCCACACCGAGGCCGGGGCGATTCGGGATTTCAAAATAGCCGTCCACGACGGTATATGGCTCCTGCTGCAACTGGCCGCGCAGCGGTTCGTCGCTGATGACAAACTCCTGAATAAGGAAGTTTGGCGTGGCGGCGTCCACCTGGATGCTGGCGGCGGTGCAGATCGGACCGTTCGGATTGTGCGGCGCGAAGCCGATGTAGTACGTCTCGGCCATCGCGGCGATCTTCTTCAATTCCAAAATACCGCCCGCGTGGCAGATGTCCGGCTGGATGACGGCGGCGGCCTGCCGCTCGAACAAATCCTTGAAGCCCCATTTCGTGAAAAGCCGCTCGCCCGTCGCGATGGGGATGTTGACGGCGCGGGCGACGAGGGCGAGCGAATCCATATTCTCCGGCGGGATCGGCTCCTCATAGAAGAAGGGGTTGAACTCCTCCAATCGCTTGCCGACGCGGATCGCGTTCGCGGGGGAGAGGCGGCCATGCACCTCGATGCAGAGGTCTATATGCGGCCCCACCGCCTCACGCACCGCTCGGACATTGGCGACGGCGCTATTCGCCGTCTCGGTATCAATGAACAAGCCCGCCTGCTTGAACGGGTCCCACTTGATCGCCGTATAGCCCATTGCCACGACTTCCGCAGCCCGCTCCGCGCACTCTTCCGGTGATTCCGCACCGCGTGACCAGCCATTCGCGTAGGCGCGGATGCGGTCGCGGCATTTGCCGCCGAGCAATTCATAGACCGGCACACCGAGCGCCTTGCCTTTGATGTCCCATAGCGCGTGATCCACCGCGCTGATCGCGGAGTTGAGGACGGGGCCACCGACCCAGAACGCGCCGCGATACATCTCGTGCCAGTGCTGCTCGATGCGAGAGGCGTCTTTCCCTTCGAGGTAACGCGCCAGTTCACCGACGGCCGCGATCACCGCGCGTTCCTTGCCTTCCAGCGTCGCCTCTCCCCAGCCATAGATCCCCTCATCCGTCATCACTTTGATGAGGATCCACGGGCGGCCCTGCGCCGCTGCATAGTGCGTCTCGATGCCGGTGATCTTCATCGCATCCTCCTGCGCGCGCTCCATCCACTCTCTGCCAACGAGGGCGGCGTCATCGTACGAGTGGCGAGGTGAGGCGTCAACATAAAGATGGAGTGAACGCTGAGAACACCAAAATATCTCCGTCCCCCTCGTGCTCCACGCGCGCTGCGCAGGTCAGTGATCTGATCGCCGAAGGCACATAGCGTGAGGGCATGGGCAACGTGCAATAAGCGAGGAGGCCTTCCTCGTTGCGCGCGGCTCCGTTCACTTGTGTGATCCGCACGACATGGCCGCGAATTATTGACAATTCGCGTAGATAAATGCTACATTCGGCGTCAGCCTGTCAGAAAACGTACCCCGCCCGCATCGTTATCGTGTGCTTGGGAATGGTTAGAGTAGGAAGAGGAGACCGTCCATGGCAGATCATCTCAATCGGCGAACGATCCTCAAACTTGCGGCGGGATCGGCTGTTGCCGCGCTCCTTGCGGCCTGTGGCGGTGGAAGCAGCGCTACGAACACCCCCAGCGGGCCGAAGGCGACTGCCCTTCAGGGAGGCACTGGGGGCCAGACGCCGGTCGTGTCGAGCAGCACCGGAGGGCAGGCCTCCGCACCTGCCGCGACGGCCGCGATTAATTCTGCTGGTGCGGCAACAAAGCCCGCAGGCTCAGTGGCCGCCGGAGTCTCGCCGACCTACACACCAAACCCGACCCCGAAGGGGAGCGCGCGTGTCTGGCAGGCCACCTATGACCCGCAAGGAACCCCCGATCAGATGTATCACGATCAGTGGGTGCAATCACTCAAGACCGAACTGCCCGGCGTGAATTATCAGGAGGAGCAGTACGCCTATGGCGATATGCTCGATAAGTTGCGGGTGGTGTCGCGCGCGGGGCAGACACCGGATGCCGCCGTGGTCACGGTGATCTGGGACCCGGAACTCGCCGCCTCTGGTTACTTCCAGGAAATCAACCTCGCGGACTTCGGTTACAAGCCCGAGCAGTTCTGGCCGGGCGCGCTGAAGGCGGCAACTTGGCAGGGCAAGCTCTACGGCATCCCGACGCAGAACGAGACGATGGCCTTCATCTACAACACGGATATCTTCCAGAAGGCGGGGCTTGACCCCGCCAAAGGGCCGGAGACGTGGGAGGATGTCAAGAACTTCGCCAAGCAGATCAAGGACAAGACCGGCAAGGCCGGCTTCGGCATGGTGGCCAAACTGAACAACGGCAACATCCCCTACCGCTACATGCCGCTCACCTGGGCATACGGCGGCGCGGCATTGGACGAGACCGCCGACAACCCGACCTACCAGAAATCCCAGTTCGACAGCGCTGGCAACATCCAGGCACTCCAGTGGATGCTCGATGTCTATTCCAGCGGCGGCGCGCCGCAGTCCTCACTGACGAACACACAGACCGAGGTGCGGGACCTTTTCACCTCCGGCGAAGTGGCGATGATGATTGACCATCCGGTCGCGTATGCCGCAGCCCTGCCGAAGACTCCGGATGTCGCGGCGAAGATGAACTATGTGCTGATGCCGAAGGGCCCGGTGCGGCGTGCGGTCGCCTTCGGCGGTTGGAGCATGTTCATTTCCAAGACGGCAAAGGACATGGAGGCAGTCAAAGCGGTCGTCAAGAGCCGCACCTCGCCATACTGGTCCATCCGCCTGATCTGGACAAGCTCAAATCCCGGCAACCGCGACGCCTTCAACCTGCCGGAAGAGCAGCAGCGATTGAATGAGATCAAGTTCCTCAACGTCACTACCGAGATGCTCCAGTACGGCATCTCCTTTCCCGCCATCCCGGAGGGGGCGGATATCATGAACCTGATGGTGCCGCAGATGATCCAGGACGTGCTGACGAAGGCGAAGACGCCCGAGCAGTCCGCCAAGGATACCGCGCAGAAGGTCAATGACCTGATCGCCAAGCGCAAGTAACAGGGAGGACTGCGGATGCCCTTTGGGCAGCATGAGGACTGAGGACTGAGGACTGAGTGGTTCATTTCCCCCGCTCAGTCCTCAGTCCTCCCCGGAGGGGGATTAGGATTGGCAACGGCAACGCGAATGCTTGGGAGGCCACGACGCGCGGCGGGGAGCGCGAATGTCTTTGCGGAGATGTGGCATTATCGCGGCGATTATCTGTATGTATTGCCCGCGCTGATTGTAATGGGTGTGGTGATTATCTACCCGCTCATCAAGGTAATCTGGCTCAGCGTACATTACACCTCGCCATACGGCGGCGGGGAGCAGTTCGTTGGCCTCGACAACTACAAAGACGCGGTCCATGACGAGCATTTCAGCATTGTCGTCAAGAACACGATCGTCTGGACGTTCGCGAGCACGGTGCTCGCGCTCTTCCTCGGCTTGGCGGCAGCAATTCTCCTGTCTCGCCCGATCCGCTTCCGCGGCTTCTTCCGCAGTGTCCTCTTCATTCCATACATCATTGGGCAGGTCACTGCGGCGTTCGTCTGGAAGTGGATGTTCCACGCCGACTTCGGCGTCATCAGCGGGTTACTGATCCAGATGGGCGTCATCAAGACACCGATCAAGTTCATTGACAGCACGAGCCTGGTGCTCCCCTCGCTCATCGCCGTCAATGTCTGGAAGGAGTTCCCCTTCGCGATGATTATGCTGCTCGCCGGGTTGCAGGCAATCCCTGAGCAACTCTATAACGCCGCGAAGATTGACGGCGCGGGTCGCTGGCGCCGGTTCACCGATGTCACCATCCCGCAGTTGATGCCGGTCATCACGGTTGCCAGCATCCTGCTCATCATCGCCAACGTGAACGCCTTTACGATCGTCTGGGTACTGACGGGCGGCGGCCCGGCGTACCGCTCGCAGATCTTCATCACCCACGTCTATTCGCAGGCATTCGTTGGCAGCCCGCACTTCGAGTTGGCGTCCGCGCTTGGCGTGATGATCTTTGTCGCCCTGATGATCTTTGCCATCTTCTACGTCCGACTGCTGACACGACAGAGCCGCTCAAACCGTGTCATCGAGGATGAGAGCGTGGGCGGCCCAGTCGCGATTGGCTCCGCGCCGGGCAGTATCCGCTAATATGGAGGGGGAATAATAGTGGTTGCCACGAAGATACAGGGCACGAGGAGGGAGGCAGGCCACGACGAATTGGTCGCGCGCACGCGGCAGCGGCGCAAGATCGAGACGATTTTGATCGATAAAGTGCTGGCGTACGGCTTTCTGATCGTGATGAGCATCTTCGCGCTCTTCCCGTTCGCGTGGATGTTCAGCACCTCGATCAAGACCCCGCAGGAGGCGTTCGTCATCCCGCCGCGCTGGATCCCACACCACATCACCTTCTCGGCCTATCGCGTGTTGTGGGATGTACATGCGGCGAATAACAACAACATCGCGCGCTACTTCCTCAACAGCACGATCGTCGCCATCGCGACGATGCTCCTCTCGGTACTGATCGCGGTCCCTGCGGCCTATGCATTCGCGCGGTTCGTCTTTCCCGGCAAGGTCCCGTTTTTCTACCTCATCCTCGGCCGTAATATGTTTCCGCTCGTCGTCTTCCTCGTGCCGCTCTTCCAGTTGATGGCAGCACTGCAATTGCAGAATAACTATTTCGGCCTCGTGCTCGCCTACCTCACCTTCTCGTTGCCGCTGGCGATCTGGCTCCTCAAGGGCTTCTTCGATAATATCCCGGTGGAACTGGAGAAAGCGGCGCGCATTGACGGCTGTACCCGCTTCGGCGCATTCATCCGCGTCATCCTGCCCCTGACGATCCCCGGTATCGTCGCGACGGCGATCTACTCCTTCATCGGCGCGTGGAACGAGTACATCTTCGCCACCACCCTGACGAGCGACCCGAAATTGCGCACACTCCCTGTCGGGCAGGCGTTCTTTCTCACGGAGAACAGTTCGAACTGGGCGGCGCTGATGGCCGTCTCGCTCGTCATCAGCATCCCCGTGGTGGCGTTCTTCCTGCTCCTGCAACGCTACTTTATCCGCGCGCTCACCGAAGGCGCAGTCAAGGGTTAGGACTGAGAACCAAGGATTGAGGACTGAGGATTACGTAGGGAATTTGATTCACTTAGTCCACAATCCTTCGTCCTTGGTCCTCCAAAGGGAGGCATCAATGGCTGAAGTGGTACTTACAGATGTGGTGAAGTCATACGGCACCGTATTGGCCGTGGATAACGTCTCGCTGACGATCGAGGATGGCGAGTTCGTAACACTCGTCGGACCATCAGGCTGCGGCAAGACGACAACTCTCAATCTCATCGCGGGGCTCTTGGAGATCACGAGTGGCACGATCGAGATCGGCGGGCGTGTCATCAATGATCTCGATCCGAAGGATCGCGATATCGCGATGGTCTTCCAGAACTACGCCCTCTACCCGCACAAGACGGTCTATGAGAATCTCGCCTTCCCGCTGAAAATGCGCGGCGAGAAGAAGGACGAGGTCGAGCGCAAGGTGCGTTCGGCGGCAGAAAGCCTCGGCATCAAAGAACTGCTCGATCGGCGGCCGCGCGAACTCTCCGGCGGCCAACAGCAGCGCGTCGCTCTCGGTCGGGCCGTTGTGCGTAATCCGCAGGTCTTCCTGATGGACGAGCCGCTCTCCAACCTCGACGCGAAGTTGCGCGTCCAGACACGGGCCGAGATCAAGCGCTTGCACCGCGACCTCGATGCGACCGTCGTCTACGTCACGCACGACCAACTGGAAGCGATGACGATGAGCGACCGCGTCGCGGTGATGGGCGGTGGGCAAGTCCACCAGTATGGCACGCCGCTGGAGGTTTTTGATACGCCCGCAGACCTCTTCGTCGCCTCGTTCATCGGCTCACCAGCAATGAACATCCTGCATGGCACGCTCCAGCAGGACGGCGCGCCGTTGGTGCGCGTCGGCTCGAGTCGGTGGCCGTTGCCGCAGCGGTTGTACGCGGCGGCCCAGGCGATGAATGCCGGACCGGAGGTCGCGTACGGCATTCGCCACCGCGATTTGTCGTTGAGCCGCATCGAGGCGCGGGATAGCGTGCATGGCATCGTCTATGCCGTCGAGCCGACAGGAGATATCACTTTCGTCCACGTGCGCGTGGGAAGCGACCAGATCATCGCCAGCGTCGAGCCGGACGTCATGTTCGCGCCGGACGAGGATGTCTGGCTCGCGCCCGACCTCAACCGCCTCCACTTCTTCGATGGTGTCACCGGATTGGCGATCCGCGATATGTCCACTTCTCCTGGTCAGATCGCCCGCGCGAACTTCGCCAGTGAAGCGATGGCCGTGGAGGATACGCCGGCGCCGGTCGAGATCCCGTCTGTCATGGGCGGGACATAGGACTCGACTCTCCTCAGATCCACTTCGCCAATCGGGAAGGGAAAGCGGAACAAGATTGGAAGATCAGGCACACATAGGGAGGCACGGCACACCGGCGCAGCAGACGATCATGGCCGCATCGCCGACATCGTGCCGCGCACCTTCGGCCAGGCGCAGATCGCCGTGAGCCGGGATATGAAGGCAATTACGTATGACGGCATGTTCTGATACAGCGATCCCCGGCTGGCACCGCCAGCCCCCAACCGGGAGGCGACGGCCCGACGGCGACCCGAAGCCGGGGCATCATGGACGCGCTCGCCTTCGGTGCCTATTGCGACCTCGCCACGCGCGAAGAGCACCATCCAACCTTCGACCGCGTATACGAGAAGGCGCAGGGAAGATGCGGAGTGTGGGAAAGGATGAGGAGATATGAGGAGTGCGATATAGCAACTCCCGCTCGACTTCGACCAGCCAGCCCGCATGTCGCGCATCGCTATCTGCAGCGGAGGATCTCACCGTGATGCGTTCGCCGGCGCAGCGGCCGGACACAACGCTGTGCCGGCCACGTCCTCATCCCTGAACGTGCGGCACCCAGCGCAGCGATGTGAGCAGGCGCCGAAAGCACGCGC
>JAICJW010000150.1 GCA_025928215.1 Chloroflexia bacterium
GAGCTGCAACTCGGGATTTACGAGTTGTTCGAACGGCTGTTTCAATCTATCGAATGATAAAAATAATTGCGGCGCGTGCGGGAAGAAGTGTGCTGGCGGCGTGATCGGGACTGGCTTCATCGCGCCGAACTTCGTGAACGGGGCGTTCCTCCCGCCGGGTAACACGGGTGGCATCGTCTGCAATGGCCTCTATGGCTGCCCCTTCGGTGGCGGCTTCATCGGCAACACCAACCCCGCCTTCATCAACGGGAACAATTGCGCCTTCTTCGGCAATTGCGCCGCCGCGTTCCCGGCGGGTGGCACCGTCTCCGGCGGGATCGTCTATTACAATGACAATCGCTTCTGCACCGACGGCAAGGTCGCCTATGTGCCGGGCCGCGGGTATTTCTGCCAGAACGGCGGCCCGCTCGTCCCGAACAACACCGTGACGACCGTGAACTGTGGCGACTTCTTCGCCAATGGCTGCGGCATCTACCGCCCCTTTGAGGCGAACACCACCGCTCCGGCCGCTGCCCCACAGCAGGCGACCACGGTAAAGGCACAGGAAGTAACGACGGCCCCGGCCGCCCCGAAGGCAGCCGCGCCCGTCGCGCAGGCAGCCCCTGCTGCCGCTCCGGCTGCGAACGTCGCGACGGCGCTCAACGCTCCGGCAACGCAGCAGGCGGCTCCAACCACGGTGAAGGTGCAGTCGGTCGCGACGGCTCCTGCCACCAGCCAGCCGACGAGCACGAAGGACCTGGACGATCATCGCGGCTAAGGACCCTGGACGGAAACAAGCCCTCTTTCCCCCGCATTCCGTGACTTTGCACCGAACATCGCGCGCCCCCTCCGGGGCGCGCGGTTCGTTCTTACCCCCGCCGTTTCCATAGCCCTTGCGACGGCACGCGGAGGGCGCGATTGAATTTGCTGGATGCATTCTCCCACGCGATAACCGCGGTCAATTCAACGATGGCATCATCATCATAGAACGCGCGGAGACGAGCGAAGAGTTGATCGCTCACATCCTGCCCCGTGACCGTCATCGCGTCCGCATACGCCAATGCGGCGCGTTCCGCATCATCGTAGAGCGCACTGGTCGCATAGTCGGAGAGGGCGAGGATTTTCTCATCCGAGACACCGAGTTCGCTGCTCACGGCAGCGTTGATATCCTGTCAGAATTCGCAGCCGTTGTGCGCTGCCACCCGGCGGTTGATGAGCGCCTGCAACCGCTCGTCAACGAGGCCCGATCCGCCGATCCCCGTCCACATCGCCCGTGCGCCCCGGAAGATCGTC
Source organism: Chloroflexia bacterium (assembly GCA_025928215.1). Classification (GTDB taxonomy): domain Bacteria; phylum Chloroflexota; class Chloroflexia; order Thermomicrobiales; family JALYUS01; genus JALYUS01. Next base: position 1,273 of record JAICJW010000150.1, read on the forward strand.
GGGCGGCGCGCATAGACGAGATGATTGAGGAGGGGCGCGCCCCATTGCCGTGCCTGGGCATCGAATACCGCCTTGATTGGTGCGTCCACTGCTGCCGGGTCAACCCCTCCGATCCGTGCCATAGGTTTCCTCCCGTATCCGTTCGTCACCACGATCCGCTACGTGCTATCGTATTCGCGTTGCATCCACGAACCTGCCTCGTCCACTATCATGCCATGCGATATGGACGATGACGACAGCCAGTAATCCGCGACGAAGAAGTGATCGGGGGAAGAAGATGCCTGAACTGAAGAGCCAGCGGTTGCGACGGGTCAATCATCAGGGGGACGCGCTGCGCCTCGGCATGAACTGGACGGAAGAGGACCTCGGCAAGCCGCAGATTCTCGTCGAGAGCGCGTACGGGATGGGGCATCCGGGCACCTTCCATTTCCGCCCGCTGATCGAGGAAGTCTCGAATGGCGTCTTCGAGGCGGGCGGCAAACCGGGCGTCTTCTATACGTCGGACATCTGCGACGGCGTCGCGCAGGCGCACGCGGGCATGTCTTATTCGCTCGTCTCGCGGGATATTCAGGCGGCGATGATTGAGATTCACGCCCTCGGCCACCCACACGACGGCATGGCGCTAATCTCCGGCAACGACAAATCCGTCCCCGCGCATCTGATCGCGATGGCGCGCTGCAACCTCCCGGCGATTCATCTGCCCGGCGGTACACAGATGAACGCGCCGAATTCCGTCACCTCTGATTACATGTGGGGGATGGGCGCGGCGGTGGATCGCGGCGAAATGTCCCGCGAGGATTTGGAGATGCACCAGCACGACGCCTGCCCGAGTTGCGGCGCCTGCCAGTTCATGGGCAGCGCCAGCACCGGGCAGGTGCTCAGCGAGGCGCTCGGACTCGCGTTGCCGGGGAGCGGCCTCATTCCCGCGTCGCTCACCCGCCATATGCGCGTCGCGCGGGCGGTCGGCAAACAGATAGTGCGTCTGGTCGAGATGGATCTGCGGCCACGCCAGATGCTCACACGCCACGCGTTCGAGAACGCGATCATGCTCCACGCGGCAGTCGGCGGCTCGACGAACACGCTCCTGCATCTGCCGGTGATCGCGCGCGAAGTCGGGCTTGAAGTGACGATTGACGACTTCGACTACATCCATCGCCATGTCCCGGTACTGGCGAATGCCAAGACGACGGGCAAATATCCCGTCGAATATCTCTGGTACGCGGGCGGCGTCCCGGCGGTGATGCTGCAACTCCGCGACCTCCTGCACCTCGACTGCCTGACGGTGACAGGGAAAACGCTCGGCGAGAACCTGGCGGAGATCGAGGGGAGCCGCTTCTTCCAGGAGACGCGGGGCTACCTCGCGAACGTCAAGGTGCCGGTGGAGGAGATCATTCGCCCGCGCGACCAGGCATTCGGCCCGGAGGGCGGCGTCGGCGTGCTGCGGGGCAACCTCGCACCGGGCGGCGCGGTGATTAAGCACTTCTCCGTACCGAAGGCGATGCACGTCCATACCGGACCGGCGCGCGTCTTCGACAATGAGGATAGCGCGGTCGCTGCCTTGATCGAGCGCGTCGTGCAACCGGGCGACGTGGTCGTCATCCGCTACGAAGGCCCAAAGGCGAACGGCATGCCGGAAATGTACTACGCGACGGCGATTATCGCCGCGAGCATCGAACTGACCGCGACGTGCGCCGTCGTGACGGACGGGCGGTATTCCGGCGCGGCGAAAGGCCCGGCGGTCGGGCATGTCACGCCGGAAGCAATGGACGGCGGCCCGCTCGCGCTCGTTGAGGAGGGCGATCTGATCGAGATCAACGTGCCGGAGCGCCGCCTCGCCATCGTCGGCACGCGGGACGGCCACCTGACCCCCGAAGAGGTGGACACCCTACTCGCCGCGCGCCGCGCCGCGTGGGTGCCGCCCGCGCCGCGCCACACGAGCGGTATCCTCGCCCTCTACGCGAAGATGGCGGCGAGCACGGCGGATGGGGCATATATCGCATAAGGTGGGGCTTCGTCTTACGTTCGCCAGTCCAGGATGCAGCCCATCGCCTCGGAGCGGCGCTCCGCCAGCAGGGCGAAGAGATCGGGCGCGCGTTCCGCCGGTTCGTGATGGCTGACGAGGGCGTCCACATCCACGCGGTGGTCGGCGAGCAGGCGCAGGGCGACGGCGCGATTCGCCTGCATCGTCCAGCGATTGGCGAAATTCGGTTCGGCGGGATGGGTCATCAGATGCGCGCCGATGATCGTCACACCCGGCACATGCACGTCACCGTAGAGATCGAACTGTTCGACGATGCCGCGCGTGCTGCCGAGCGCGACGACGCGGGCATGCCTCGCCGCCAGATGCAGGGCGGGTGATACGCCGCTGGGGCTGCCCGTCGCCTCGAAGACGACATCGAACCGCCCATCATCCGCGAGCGTGCCGATCCGCGCGGCGAAATCGGCTGCGGTGGGATCGAGCGCGGTAAGGCCGACCTGCTCCGCATACGTACGGCGGGCGGCGAGTAGGTCCGTGCCGACGACCGGCATGCCGCCGCAGACGTGCGCCTGCTGCAACGCCAGATTGCCAATCAATCCCAACCCGACCGCCGCGACGCGGTCGCCGAGTTCGATTTTCGCCAGCCGGACGGCATTCATCGTGATAATCAGCAATGTGACGAATGCCGCCTGCACGTCCGTCACGCTCTCCGGCACGACGGCGACATTGCGCGCCTCAAGCAGCGCGACCGATGCATGCGGCCCGTGCCCGCAGACGCGATCGCCGACCATGATCCCTGCCACGCCACTCCCGACCGCCCGCACAACGCCGACGTACGAGTAGCCCGGCCGGTACGGCATGGCGTGCCAGTCATCGCCCATCGCGCGGCGATCCACAGTAATGCCGGTGTAGTTCGCCAGTTCCGTTCCGGTGCTGATCAGCGTGCAGATCGTCTCTGCCAGCACGTGGCCGGGAGGCGGCGTGTCGGGAAGGTCAAACGCTTCCTGTTCCAGTGTGAAGGGTCGAAAGGCCACCAATCGTTGCCCGCGCATCTCTCACTCCTCCGGAATTTCTTAAACACCGCGACACGGCTCTGAAACGGATCCTAACGACCACCATTATGCACGGACGGCAGCTCTGGTGATGAGGAGTCCGCAATCGCCCGACCGATCCGCGCATGCACTCTCCCAATTGCATCGAGCAACTCCGGTGGCTTACGCACGCGGAAGGCGAAAGGCAGGCTGATGCAGGCACGGGCGAGCCAGTCAATATCGGTCGCGGTGCAGCGAAGAATCACCGCTCCATTCTCTTCCGTTACCACCGCGAACAGTGGCGCGACCCACCGCCGGGCTTCCTCAGCCGACGCGTCCAGCGCGATCTCCGCCGACCAGCGCGCCGGGAGCAGCGCGAACGACTGCTGCATATAGGCGAGCGTGTCGAAGTTGGCGGGGCGGGCAAAAGCCGTTCCTTCCCTCTCCACATGGACGACGCGATCGAGCCGGAAGACGCGGACGCCCCCGCGCAGGTGGCAGTATCCGACGGTATACCACGCCGCGTTCTTCAAATAGACCACCGCGTAGGGGTCGAAGGCGCGCGTCGTCGCCGCGCCGTGCCGATCCTGATAGGTCAGTGTCGTGCGCCGCCGGTCGGCGGCACCTGCGGCAAGTGCGAGCAGTGTCGCGGGCGGCGGGATCGGCGAGCGCGGCGTATCCGGCAGTGGCGCATTCGGTCGGTCAAGGACGAGAGCGTCCGAGAGTGCGCGGACCTGAAGACGCAACACGTCCGGCAGCACGCGCTCAATCTTCGCCAGCGCCCCTTCCGTCGCGGGCGCCGCGCCCGTCAGCCCGAAGCGACGCGCGAACAACAGGCCAAGGGTCACGGCCAGCGCCTCGTCGTTCGCCAGCATTAAGGGGGGCAGCCGAAATCCGGGCCGCAGCCGGTATCCGCCATGACGCCCCGGCCGCGCTTCGACGGGGATGCCCATGTCGCGCAGCATCGTCACGTAGCCGCGGATGGTGCGGGCGCTGACTTCGAGACGCGCCGCGAGTTCCGCGCCGCTCACCTCACCACGGGATTGCAGCAGATCGAGCACGGCGAGTACGCGGGTCGTTGGGTGATACATGCCGCACCCCAGAAGAATTGCGGAACGATTTCTTCCGCATAGCATGCCATACTCGCGATGAGCGCGCAATATCGCGATGAGCGCATCCGTTCAGAGGAGGAACCGGTGGAAGAGCATATGGCCGTGGCATCACGAGCCGCGCAATCGCAGCGAATGTCCAGCCCAATTGTGGAACTCAGGCAATACACGCTCCTGCCGGGCAAGCGGGAGATCCTGATCGCCCTCTTCGAGCGGGAGTTTATCGAGGAGCAGGAGGTCCTCGGGATGGAGATCATTGACCAATTCCGGGACCTCGACGATCCCGACCGCTTCGTCTGGCTCCGGGGCTTCCCAGACATGCCCACGCGCGCGAAGGCGAACGAAGCGTTCTACAGCGGGCCGGTGTGGGCGAAGCACCGCGACGCGGCCAACGCGACGCTGCTCGACTCCGACAACGTGCTGCTCCTCCGGCCGGCGTTCCCCTCCTCCGGATATCCGACCGAGGGTGATCGTCCTCCGGTTGGCGCCGCCGCTGCCCTCGCGTGCCTGGTCGTCGCGACTATCTGCCCGCTCGACCCGGTGATGGAGGACGATTTCCCCGACTTTTTCGCGCGCGCGGTCGCACCGGCGCTGACGGAAGCCGGGGCGACGATCCTCGCCGCCTACGCGACCGAGCACAGCCCGAACAACTACCCGCGATTGCCGATCCGCGAGGGCGAGCACGTCTTTGTCTGGTTCGCGCGTTTCGCGGACGTGGCGGCGTACGAGGAGCACCGCGCCGCCCTGGCACGGTCGCGGCGCTGGCGGGACGACATCGCGGGGGCGCTGGCGCAACGACTCGACGGTGTCCCGGAGGTGCGGCGGCTCGTGCCGACGGCCCGCTCGCGGATGCGTTCCTGATGAGGACGCCCACATAACGGCGCAGCAGAGATCGCGGCGGCGGACGGAGGCGGATAAGCGCGCCTGGCGTGCGGATACGTATGCAGGCCGGGTCTGAGGGCGCGGATTGGCTCTGTTCATCTGGCCACTGGCCCGCTACGATACGCTCTGATGACTGCATGCATAGGAAAGGGTGGAGCGCATGGACGAAGGGCGAACGGAACCGTACGCGATGTACACGACGATGCATTGGCAACCGGCGGATATCCGCACGCTGCTTGCTGAGGGATGGGCAGGGGCGAGCGAAGCCGCTGCCGTGCTCGCGGACGCGGCTCGTATCTTCGTCGTCGGTATCGGTACGAGTTTCCATGCGGCGCAGATCGGCGCGAACCTGCTGCGGAGCGCCGGAGCGGACGCTCGCGCGGTGGATTCGTACGAGTTCGCTACCTATCCCTATGCGCTTCATCAGGGCGACGCGGTAATCGTCATGGCGCATACGGGCAGGAAACAGTATTCGGCGCGGGCGATCGAATTGGCGAAGGCGGCCGGGGTGCCATGTATCGGCATCAGTGGGCAAGGCTCGGAGATGGGCGACGATGGTCTCGCGCTCGTGCTGCGAACCGTTGCACGGGAAACGTCGGCGGCATATACCGCCAGCCATCTCGGCGCGCTGACCGTGCTGGCGCAGATCGCAACCGCGCTCGGCGAGCGGCGCGATGCGTCGGCGGTGCAGGGGTGGCGCGATGCTCTTACTGCGTTGCCGGATCAGATCGCGGAGGTTCTGCGGCGCGAAGGCGAGATCGAACGCGTCGCTCGCGCAATCTTCGCGGCAAACTGCCGCATCTTCTGCATCGGTGCGGGGCCGAATGCACCCACCGCGACCGAGGCGTCGCTCAAAGCGCGCGAGACGGCGTACATGACAATTGATGGCATGAGTCTCGAGCAGTTCCTGCACGGCCCGATGGTGACGGTCAATCCGGACGATCAGATCGTCGCGATCGCGGCGGCGGGGCCGGGAATGGATCGCCTCGGGCAAGTGTGCAATGCGCTTCGCCTGATCGGCTCGCCGCTCTGGGTCGTCGGTCATGCGATTGAACCTGTGCCGGACGCGCCGCGCTTCCCGCTGCCCGACCTGCCGGAGCCGCTTTCGCCGCTCCTCGCTGTCGTCCCCGTGCAGTTGCTCGCGTATTATCTGGCGGTCGCAAAGGGCACAAACCCGGACACCTTCCGCCGCGACGATCCGCGCTATCTCACCGCCTTCAGCAGCCTGCGGCTCTGAGACGATACACCGATAAGGACCGCAGCGACGCGGCGGGCGTCGAGAAAGTGCGAGCGGGAGAATGAGAGGGGAAGATTACCGATGCAGGCATACGATCTTGACGAATTGCTCGCCGCGCATGCGGAGGCGGGCACGCTCTATCACGAGTTCGTGCGTGAGCCGTCGCTCAGTACGGGCCTCTATATCCTTGCTGCCGGGACGCGCGATCCGCAACAGCCGCATACCGAGGATGAGGTCTATTCGATCATCAGCGGGCGCGGGCAGATCATGGTGGCGGGGGAGGATCGCGCCGTGCGGGCGGGGAGCGTCGTCTTCGTCGCGGCGGGTGTGGAGCATCGCTTCCACACCATCACGGAAGACCTGACGATCCTCGTCTTCTTCGCACCCGCACGGCGCTCGCTGGCCACCGAATAGTATGGAGGCATAAAAGGAAAGGGCACCCTTTGTGGGCGCCCTTTCCTGTCTATTGCCGGCTGCCGACCGGTTCACGTGCACTTGATGTCGAGCTTCGCCTCGCGGGCGGAGAGCTGCGCTTGATCAACTAATTGCTGCGCGCCCTTTTTCAGGTAATCATCGAGGCTTTCCTGATCGCTGAGATAGGCCTGGAAGTTCTGGCCCCATTGCGGCCGGTCGGCCTGGCTGACATTGTTGAAGTACATCAGATGCCGGTAGAAGATCTGCTCCGGGTTCTGCTGGAAGAGCGCGAATCGTGGGTCATCCAACTTGACGTTCTGATTCGCGGGCAGGCGATACGATGGTTTGACGTACTCCGCCTGAATCTTCGGCTGCGTCATCCACTGCATGTAATCAACGGCGATCGCCTGACCCATCGCATCCTTGCCCTTCTCGCGCAGATCGGCGATTGGGATGCCGTAGGTCGTGTCGCGCTCGCCGTCGTCGGCAATCTTGCCCGCGTTCGCGGCCACGTCCGCGCCGAAGGTCTCCGCGTCCGGCTGCGGCGTCGGGAAGGCGCCGATGTCGAACTTGGCAAGCCCCTCCGCCTTCGCCTCGTCAATCAGTTGGAGGAAGGCCTGATTTTCGAACATCATCGCGCCTTTGCCCTCGTAGAAGAGTTGCCGCGCGTTGCTAACATTGACCGAGGTGAACCCCGGCTCGTAATAGGTGAAGAGTTTCTTTAGCGCGGGCCAGCCCGCGCGTGCCCACGGCGTGTCATAGGGCCACTTACCGCCGCACACCGCCTCAATTTTCTGTTGGAGGCTCATGAACTGGTTGCCGCCCGTGATGGCGTCCCACTGCTTGCGATCCAGCGAGATCATCAGGATCCAGCAGGTATGCGAGATCGTCTGCACATCGCCCGCGCGGGCAATGGGGATGAATCCCGCCGCCTTCAATTTATCCATGGCAGTGAACCACTGCTTCCACGTCTTCGGCACGTCGGCATCCGTGAGACCTGCCTTCGCCCAGGCATCTTTGTTATAGACCCACGCGGATTTGTAGCGGGTGAAGGGCAGGCCGTAGTTATTCTTGAGGCCATACTTCGCGAAGATGAGGAGGTCCGGCGCGAAATCGCCCCGCCAGGGTTGCCCGGTGTACGGGGAGACCTTATCCAGTTCCGGCGTCAGACTGACCCACTGGACGGTGTTCGTCGTTTCCTGCACATCGGTTATGATCTGATCGGGGAAGGTATTGACGATGGTCGCCAGAGATTTCGAGGCGGAGTGTGTCGTCACCCATTGGTAGAGGTCGGTTGCGGTCGTGCCGGGGACATCGGTGAGGTCAATCGTGACGCCCGGATGCTCCGTCTGATACCGCTTGAGCAGATCGGCGAAGATGACCGTATCCGGATCCGGCTTGCCGGTGGAGAGGGGCGGGTTCGGCTGCCGCGCCATCGAGATGTTACCCTTCAGTTCGGGCCGTGTCACGGTGATCGAGGCGTTGGCGGCGGGTGTCGCGCCGGCCGCGACGGCGGACCCTGTTAGGGCGGTCGCCGCCGCAGCGGCGGGCGTCGGTGTAAGAATAGTCACGACGGCCTGGGGCGTTGGGGCCGCGCCGCCGCTTGTGGGCGCCGCGCCCGCTTTCGGCGTGGCGGTCGC
>JAICJW010000294.1 GCA_025928215.1 Chloroflexia bacterium
GCCAGATCGCCGTAGAACCACGGGTTGCCGGTGCCGTCAATGATCCGTCCATTGGTGATCAGTGTGTCGTAGTTCATGCCTAACTCCCTGCCCCCCCTCCCGAAACGGGAAGGGATGACGCGCTTCTACGATCCGAATGATTCCCGGCCCTCTCCCCTTATGTGGCCTTAGAAGCCCGCCGGTTGCCGCCTGCCCCACGGGCCGTATCGCTCCACTGCACGCGCCGCGCGCAACACCGTCGCTTCGTCCCACGGTCTCCCGATCAGCTGCGTCGAGAGTGGCAGCCCGTCGCCGGTCAGGCCGGTCGGGACGACGATGGCGGGCCAGCCGAGCGCATTGAATGGGATCGAATAGCGCGTATTGCTGCGCGGCTCGCCGAGCGGCGGCGCGCCATAGGCCAGCGCCGGCGTTGAGAGGAGATCAAGCGACTCCCACAGGCGATCGAAGCGGGCACGCAGCATCGCGCGCATCTGCTGCGCCTGCACCACGGCATTCGGCCCATAGGCGTAGCCGACCATCAGGCGGTCGCGCGGGAACTGCCCCAGGTCCTGCGGGCGGTCGCGCAGTGTCGGTTCGTGATAGGTCAGTGCCTCCTGATTGATGATCGCCGATCCGACGACCCGCAGGTCTTCCAACTCCGGGAGCGCGAGGTCAACGATCTCGGCTCCGGCCTCGCGCAGGGCGCTAAGCCCTGCCTCCCAGGCGGCGGTCGCCTCCGCTTCAGGTGGGCCATTCGGGGAGCCGTCGTCGCGTACCGCGCCGATCCGCAGGCCGCGCACGCCCTCGGCGCGCTCCAAGCCGGCGGTGAAATCGGGGGTCGCCCCGCGGCGCGTGCGACTATCGCGCGGGTCATACCCGGCGAGCAGATTGAGCACGAGCGCGGCATCCCGGACGGAACGGACCATCGGCCCGAGATGATCGAGGGACCAGGAGAGGGTGATCGCCCCGGCCAGGCTGATCCGCCCGTGCGTCGGCTTCAGGCCGACGAGGCCGCGGAGGGCGCTGGGGGTGCGGATCGAGCAGCCCGTGTCCGAACCGAGCGCGGCGTAGGCCAGCCCCGCCGCCACTGCCGCCGCCGACCCCGAACTCGATCCGCCCGTGTCGCGTTCCCGATGCCACGGATTGCGCGTCGCGCCGTAGTGCGCGTTGTTGGACGCCGGGCTGTAGGCAAACTCGCTCATCCGCGTTTTGCCGATAATGACCGCGCCCGCCTCCTTGAATCGCCGTACCGCCTCGGCGTCCTCATCAGGCACCCAATCGGCCAGCACCTTTGATCCGGCGGTCGTCGGCAGCCCTGCCATCGCCAGCAAGTCCTTCATCGCCACCGGCACACCATGGAACGGCCCCCGATAGCGCCCCGCCGCGATCTCCTGCTCGGCCTCCCGCGCCGCTGCCCGCGCCGCATCGGGCAGCACCAGCTGATAGGCATTGAGCGCCGAATCGTACTGACCGATCCGCTCCAGCATCAACTCAGTCAGCGCCACCGGCGAGACTTTCCCACTGGCGATGGCAGCAGCAACGACAGACAGCGGCGCGAACGGATCGAGCGGATCGGTCGCGTCGGGCGCGGCATCGGTATCATCGCTGGCGGGCAACGCCTCGACTGGCCGATGATCGCGCCACTCCTTCAAGAAATCGGGAATCGTGTCCGACGGCACGCGCGCGACGACGCGCGAGAAGGTGTCCACATTGCTCAGATAGGTGCTGGCAGCGATCCGCGCCAGGTCATCGTCGTTGAGACGAACGCCCGCGCGGGCGGTATTCGCGCGCAGACGGTCCACGGTCCCGGGGTGAACGCTCGTGCCAGTCATCAGGCTATCTCCTCTCTCCTTCTTCACCCCTCCTCATCGTTCGCGATGGAAAGAAGGGAGAATAACTCTCTGTCGGGGGCAGTATGCCAGGTTTAGGCCGTTCCCAACTCCCGCGCCGCCTCCCGGAGCGCCCAAATCGCGCGGTTGCGGGCACGGACGAGCGCGGTGCGCGCGACGCCCGCCGTGTGACTCCCCTCCGGCGATTCGGTGAAGGCGCGCGCGGCGGCGGCGAGGTCCGGCAGGGCCGGAACATCGAGGGCGGGTTCCTGCCGGAACCAGCCGCGCTGCGCGAAGTTCAGGCCCGTCAGTTCCCGGCCCGCACGCAGGAGGCGGGCATTGATTTCCTTCCCGGCGGCGGGATCAGCCACGCTCGCCTTCGTCATGAATGCCGTTGCCGCCGCGATCATGGCATCCGCCGCCGCGACGGCCTCAGCGAGGTCGAAGCGGTCGCCGAGCGCTTGCTGATAGCGGTTCAGACTCGCTTTGATGTCCGCGCCCGCCGCCGCAAGATCGAGCGGCAGCACGGGAGCGTTCGCCAGCCGCCAGACGACCCCACCATAGACCTTGATGTCGCGCTCCAGATTCTCTTTGTCGGCGATTTCCAGCGTGTCGTCCACGGTATGCCAGGCGATATTGCCACCGCAGCCGCCGACCGCGTAGTAATTGTGCTCGTCCGCGACCGATTGCGGCATCGTCGAGGAGAGCATCAGGGTGCCGGAGATGCCGAGGTTGTTGAAGCTGTAGTCGCCCGCGCGTGGTGGCCGCTCGCCCTCCGCCGCGAGGCCGGTGATGTCGTGAATCACCGCCTGCGTGAACGCGCCGAGGTCGGGTGTGTACGAGAGATTGCGATACTCGGTCGCCCAACGGCAGCCGGGCGAGTCGCAGTTCACCTGCGCGACGCAGTGTTCGATCAGATCCAAACCGAAGGTATCCGCGTACCAGGTGCTGCCCGCATACCGGCCATGCGAGTGGCCGCTCCACCAGGCGACCCGCACGCTGCGCGCGAGGTTCCGGCGGTTCTCATGCAAGGCGCGGGCGAGTTCGAGCAGCGTCGCGTCGCCCGTCGCGTTGTCGCCGATTCCCTCCCCCCACGAGTCGAGGTGCCCATGAACAAGCACGAACTCCTCCGGCACGACCGCACCCCGAATTTCCGCGACGGTGACGGGGATCTCGCGCCAGCGGGTGTCGAGGTGCGCCTGCACCGTCACCGCGCGCACCATGCCGCCGCGCACCTGCTCTATCAGCCACGCACCGTCCGGCTTGTTCACTTCAACGACGCTCAACGTCGGCATCGCGCCGACCGTGTCGAGGTCCGGCGTACCCCAGATCGGCGTGCAGATACCCTCATGGACATTGGTACCGGGGCTGATAAAGACGGCGGCGGCGACGCCCGCTTCGGTCAGATCGCCGATGCGCGCGGGCATCGGGAGGCCATTGAGGACGGCAATCTTACCCGCCACATCCTGCCCCGCCAGCGCATTGCCGAGGCCGGAGGTGAAGATTGTGCTGACGCTCGCCGCGTGCGCCGCCTCCACCGCGATCGCCTGCCCGGTGATCCCCGCATCGCCGGTCGGCACCGCGAAGCCGGGCGTCGTGCCGCGCCGCGGGGGGGCGGTGCCGTCCGGCCGTGTGACCCCCACCCGTGCGCCCCGCGGCAGGCGGATGCAGCAGCGCGGCTGATGGACCGGATGCGGGGCGCCCCAATCCGTCAGCCGTCGCGTAATCGCGTCCACCGCGTTCTGCTCGCCTTCGGTGCCGGACTCGCGCACGTAGTTGCTGAACTCGTGGATCAACTCCCACGGCATCTCCGTACTGAGCGTGTCCAAGAACGCCCTCTCCGTCTCGCCGCCCTGCCATGCAGTCGTTGCCGGTGCCATCATTCCCCTCCTTTACCGGTTTCTGTCTAAACGATTGAACCGCAGTGGCGCAGAGAAAAGAAAAAGGGAAACAAATTCATTTCTCTTCCCCCTCATCCCCCTCTGCGTCCTCTGCGGTTCTCCCCGGTTTCTACCACTGATCCCAATGGACCATCGTTGCGAGTGGATCGCGCGGGGCAGCCTTGAAGTCGGTCCCCTTCGTGTAGGCAACCGGAATGAGCGCGACTTGCATCACGTGCTCGTACGGAATGCCGAGCACGGCGGCGGCCTCTTTCTCGTGCATGAGATGAATCGTCGTCCAGCAGGTGCCGAGGCCACGGGCGCGGGCGGCGAGCATGAAACTCCACGCTGCCGGCAGGATCGAGCCAAAGACGGCGCTCTGCGCATTCGCCGGCTGACCGTCCGTGCGGCCCCTGATGCACGGGATGACATGCACGGGCGGCTCGTGAAAATGGTCCGCGAGATATTGCGCCGAATCGGAGACGCGCATCTGCGTCGCGGCCCGATGCGGGTCGTCATACGTTGTGGTTCCGGCGCTCCGGTATCGCTCCCAGCCCTTGCGGTACAGATCGCCGAGCGCGCGCCGTTTCTCGGCGTCCGTCACGACGACGAACTGCCATCCCTGCCGGTTGCTGCCGGTCGGCGCCTGCTGCGCGATCCGCAAACACTCCTCCAGTACCTCCCGCTCCACCGGCCGGGTGAAATCCATTCGCTTACGCACCGAGCGCGTCGTCGTCAGCACCTCATCGGCAGTCAGTGGTATCAATGACAATTTTCATCTCCTCCCTATCCCCTCCCGTAAAAGGGGATGGCCTGATGCCATGCTTGCGGACGCATCACGCTCCGGTGGCAGTGTCGCGAGAAGCGGCAGATCGCGCAAGAGTTTGTGCGACCGGCACAATGCAGCCATTCTCAGGCAAGAGACGCTATACTTCTCGCAGTCAGGCGGCATGCATCGGATGGCGCGTCAGGGGGCAGAGATGGCAACGCAGACGATTCCAGAGACGACGACCGCGATGATGCGCCGCCGGTTCACCGTGGCGGAATACCAGCGCATCGGCGACGCGGGTATTTTCAGCGAGGACGACCGTGTCGAACTGATCGCGGGGGAGATCTATTCAGACGAGTCCCATTGGTATTCGACAGGCGCGCTGTGTCAACCGCCTCACCATTATTCTCAGCCGCCATCTCGAAGCGGGGATTGCGGAGGCATGGATCGTTGATCTCGCCGCTGAGACGATTGAACGGTGCACCGACCCGCGCGACGGCCTCTATCACCTCGTCGCCCGCGCCCGGCGCGGTGAATCGCTCGCCTCGACCGTCCTCCCCGCGCTCATCATCCCGGTGGCGGATATGCTGAAATAACGGTGGATATCGGAGAGCATCAGAGAGACGCAGAGGAATGGAGATGCATTGACAGGAGTGAGGGAGACGATGCGCGTCCGGATCGGATGTGAGTTCCAATACGAAGCGACATGGCCGGCGCCGGCGGTGCTCCTCGTGCGGGCGCGGGACGACGATCCGCACCGCATCCTGCACGAGACATGGACACCTCAACCCGACCTGCCCACGCACGACTATTACGATCTCTATCGCAACCGCTGCCAGCGACTGACACTGCCCATCGGGCAGTCCGCGCTGACGTACGATGCCGTCGTGGAGATTTCCGGCAAACCGGACGCGGTGGATACATCCGCCTTCCAGCATCCCGTCGAGGAGTTACCGGACGATGTGATCCTCTTCACGCTGCCGAGCCGCTACTGCCTCTCGGACGCGCTCTCGAACACGGCGTGGGAATTGTTCGGCGGTGCGGCGATGGGCTGGGCGCGCGTGCAGGCCGTCTGCGATTGGATCAACGCGAACATCACCTATGGCCTGAAGAGCACGGGGCTGACGACCGCCGTGGATGTCTACGAGGCGCGCGGCGGCATCTGCCGGGACTTCGCGCATCTCGGCGTCACCTTTTGCCGCGCGCTGAATATCCCGGCGCGCTATGTTTTTGGCTACATGCCGGACATCGGCATCCCGCCACCCTACCCCGCGATGGATTTCCACGCCTGGTTCGAAGTCTATCTCGGTGGGCGCTGGTGGACCTTCGACGCGCGCTTCAACACGCCCCGCATCGGTCGTA
>JAICJW010000347.1 GCA_025928215.1 Chloroflexia bacterium
GGCAAACTGGGCGAGCGGATCGCCGGGGGCGAGCGAGATGACGGCGAAGAGGACGATCGAGATGGCGATCAAGGTCGGCACCGCCGTCACCAACCGTCGGATGATGTACTTGCCCATTGCTGCCCATTCCTCTCGTGCGCGATCAATCTCTTGTAACCGCCGTATCATGCGAGAGCGTGCCATATCCTGTCAAGAAGGGGCGATATGCTACACTGACATTACGAACGACGCGTGAAAAGCGATCACTGATGCGAAAGGAGAGCGCCCCTATGTCCGCCCCGGAGTATCTGCCGTTACGGCAGAAGATCGTCACGACCGCACAGACGCTCATCGAGCGGGAGGCAATCTCTCCCGCGCACCTATCGAATATCTCCATTCGCACCCCGGAGCGCGATACGATGCTGCTCACCTCCGGCGGCTGGATCACGCACATGACGACCGATGACATCGCCCTCGTCGGTTTCGACAGCACCGTACGCGCCGGGCACCTTCCCGGTGGCACCTTCGAAATTGTCGAAATGCATAGCAAAGTATATGAGAAGCGGACGGATATTGGCGCGATCATTCATACGCACTCGCCGTATGCGACCGCCTTCGCCATCGCGAACAAGCCGCTTCCCTGCGTTTACGAGGCGATGGCGCGCTTCGATATGCATGACGGTATCCCCGTCGCGCCCTACGCGCCGCGCGGCTCGAAGGAATCGGTGGCGAATATTCTCAATGTGATTGGCGAGAAGACGCGCTGCGTTCTCCTGCAAAACCATGGCATCCTCGCCTTCGGCGACACAATCGAGATGGCAATGATGATGGCGCTCATTCTCGAAGAGGCGGCGCACATGGCGATCCTCGCGCAGTCGCTCGGCGGCGCGACTGTCATCCCCGAGGATCAGGCTTTCTATGCGCTCCAGCGCACCCGACAGTACGCCGATATGGTCGTCACCCCGGCAGACGGGAAATAACGCTGCCGTCGCTTTCTTGACATGCGATGGATTTGTCTTTACGTTGGCCGTTGACCCTCCCTGCGAGGGTCTTTTTTGTATCTGGGGCATGAACGTGTGCAACACGTCAAAAACGAGCGATTTGGAGAATGACGTGAAGGAACAATTCCTGAATATGCGCCCAATCAGCCGCCGTGCGGTCTTCCGCGGCCTCTCCGGCACGGCTCTCGGCGCGCTCGTTGTTGGCGGAATGCGGATACCGATTGACGCCGCGGCGGGCTTCGCTGACCCCGCATTCGAGGCCCAATGGCGGGCGGGAGAGGCAATCGCGCCGAACTTCTGGGGGCCGTTGAGTACGGCGACGGGGGCGGTTCAGGAAGCCTATCGGGAGGCGGCGGGTGGGCAACGACTGGTGCAATATTTCGATAAAGGCCGGATGGAGCTGACGGACGGCGGCGTGACGAATGGGTTGCTGGCGAGGGAGATCATCACCGGCATGATACAGACCGGCAATGAATCGTACGAGCACCGCCCGGCCCCAGCCATTCCAATTGCCGGGGATACGGACAATCTCGGCCCCACCTACGCCGCGCTCAACGGAAAAGCGTCCGGCCTGCTCCTCGCCGCGCCCGCTCGAATCGGTATGCACGTCACGACGACCGTCGCGGCGGATGGCACGATTGCGATGGGCGATTCCATGACGGGCAGCGACGCGACGACCGTCAGCGCATATGACCCGGAGACGAAACACAATGTGCCGCAGGTCTTCGCGCAGTATCGCGAGCGGGCAAGCGTGGCGGCAATTGGTCTCGCCATCGCCGAACCGTTCGCAACGACCGTGAAGGTCGGGGGCACGGCGAAACAGGTGCTCATTCAGCCGTTCGAGCGGCGCGTGCTCACCTACACGGCGGACAATCCGCCGCCGTTCCAGGTGGAGATGGGCAACATCGGCCAGCATTATCTTCGCTGGCGGTATGGCGATAGCCCACCTATTCCCGCATCCCCAGCCACGCCGAGCGATCAGCTCGATGCCGAAGAAGCGGACTTTCTCGCCCGCATCAACGCGTATCGCCTACAGAACAGCCTCCCGCCCCTGACGATCAGCCCCGGATTGATGCGCACGGCAAAGTGGTTGAGCGCGGATATGGCGGCGAAGGGGTATTTCTCGCATACCGATTCGCTCGGGCGCGACCTCACGGCGCGTCTGCACGCATTCGGTGTGACAGGAAATACATCATGGGGTGAGAACATCGCGGCCGGCAATGCGAGCGCGGCGGAGACATTCCAGCAATGGCAAGCCTCGCCCGATCATAACGAGAATATGCTCCGGCCAACGTTCACGACCATCGGCATCGGTCGGGCACAGGGCGCCGCGCCCTATCACTGGTATTGGACAACCGATTTCGGCAACGCGTAGCGGGGGTGGGGCATCAAGAGTGCCCCGACAGCCCATCACAGGCTGCCGGGGCACTCGAAGGAAGGAGAGGAGAAATGTGTTAGTTGGTGTCGCCAGTGGCGGGTTTCGGGTTCCGCTTGTAGGAGCGTGCCCGGAGCGCCGCACCGACACCGACCGCCGCCACACCGGCGACGACCGCTGCCGCAACGCCGTTATTCGTCTCCTGCGTCGGCATGCCGGTCTGCGGCATCACCGTGGTCGTCGCGCCGCCGCCCGTCGCCGGTGCGGATGACGTTGTGCCACTGGTTGTGCCAGCGGTTGTGCCGGTCGTCGCGCCGCCGGAAGCGCCGAGGATCGGGCCGGCCGCCTTGAGAACATCCGCCCGCGTCGCCGGGGCCGCGAACGCGCCCACAACGGGGGTCATCTTGTCCTGCCGCCGCCAGATGCTGGCGTGCTCACCTTCGATATTGTGGATCTGAACGGCGGCGGTCAGCACGTCAGGGTTCTTGATTTCCGGCGCCGCGCCGAGGTACGCAGCCGCGCCGAGGTCTTCGACCGTGACGAGAAACTTGACGATAGTGTCCCGCGTGTCGAACGCCGGGAAGTTGTACTTCGCCTGCGCCGCGACGGGCGTACCGCCGAGCTTCTGGATCGTCTGCGTGAGTGCGGTGACGTGGGCGGCTTCGTGCTTGCCGAAGTCCGTCGCGTATTGCTGCTCGTCACCGGTCAGTTTGCCGCTCGCCACGATCTGCTGGTACATCGTGCTCTCGAGATGTTCGAGTGTGAGGGCGTAGTTCAGGATATCGAGATCGTCTTTGAAGTCTGCCACAGGATTCCTCCTCGTACGCGCGTCCGGCGATTAGCCGATCAGCGGCTTGACCTTTGCGTTCACTTCGTCGGCGGTAAAATTCTCGGAGAGCGCCATGGGAACAGGCATCTTGTTGCCTGAGAGCGCCATGGTGATCGCGAGTTGCCGCGCCTCAACCTGGACGATTGACCCCGCGACGCTGAGAAGCGACTTGTCCGTCAGTTTGTTCGCCGCGCCCGTATAGGCGCCAACGCCGACCGGCTCAACGGTGTTGAGGAACTTCAGGATATTGTCCTGGGTATCGAACGTCGGGAACTTGTACGTGCCCTGCTTGGCGATGTTGGCATAGTTCGCGCCCTGGAGCGCCTTGGTCAGCGCATCCACATGCGCCTGCTCGAATGAGCCGAACATCTTCGCCAGGTCACTCGCCTCGCCGGTCAGTTTGCCGCTGGCGTTGATCTGCTGGTACATGACATTTTCGAGGTGTTCGAGGCCGAGGGCGAAGTTGAGAATGTCCAGGTCGCCCGACGTCGCCGCGAGGACGGATTGCGCGTAGCCGAAGCCGAGGTTGAAGAGGTTGTTGCCGCCCATCGCGAGCGCGCCCGCCGCGCCAACCGCGCCCGCCGCGCCCTTGAAGAGGGTCCGCCGGTTGAATTCGGTCGTAACCAATCGGAGATAACGGTCCTGCATGATGATTCTTCCTCCATGAATCCCGACGCGATGCCGGGAAGAGTGTTCGGGATGCTCGTCGCGCGCCGAGCGCTTCCATCTGAACCCTCATACGTGGAGGCCGATAGATCGGATCAATGGCGGTGCGGATGGCGTGCGCGCGGAATTGAGGGCGGCGCATTCCCACTCTTCACCAGAAGGCTTGAATCACCTGTTTTTGCAGTCTGCACAGGATAGCACCGACAGGAGCGGGAACGGCAGGCTTCCAGCCCGTACAAAATATGGCGGGATGCCTGCCCCCTTACCGGATTCCCTGAGCCGACATTACCGATCACCGCTGGACGCGCGCGCCACACGAATTTGCGCCGCATGCTCCACCGCGTGGCTCGCGTAAATTTCCAGCCACTCCTCGGCGGTGTAATGACCGGTGTCGGTATGCGTCCCCGCCCGCTGCCACTGCGCATCAGTCATCCGATGGAGGATCTCGGCGGTGCAGCGGCGGGCGGCCTTGAAGGCTTCGAGCGAGGCGGTGACGGGGCGGTCGTAGTGGAGCAGCCGCGCGAATGCATCCTGATCGTAGCCGAGGATCGTCGGATTCTCCGCCGCAAGCAGCAGACGCAACCGGATAGCGGAGGTCATCTCGCTGTCCGCGAGGTGATGGATAATCTCCCGCGTCGTCCACTCGTGCGGCGCGGGGCGGGCGTCCATCTCCGCGTCCGTGATGCCGTGGAGCGCATCCACAATCAACTGATAGCCGTTCTCATACTGCGCGATCAGCTCCGCGCGTTGATCTAGATTCATCGAAGATGCTCCTCGCGAGTACACAACATCCGTCGTTCCGCATACCGTATCCAGTATCACCGTGGTCTGCGCGGCGAAAAGAGCCAATCGCCCCGGCCAATCCCACCCGAATGGATGGGCGTGCTCACCGCGCATTCCCTATCTTTCAGCGCGGGACAGGAACGGAGCCGAGGACACGGCTAATGACCACTTCGCCGGTGATGCCGGAGAGTTCCGCTTCGGGCCGCACGATCAGGCGATGGCGCAACACCGGGGCGGCGA
>JAICJW010000300.1 GCA_025928215.1 Chloroflexia bacterium
ACGGGCAACGCGACCTTTCGCCTTCGAGTACGCTGTGAAGCGCCGATGAGAAATCCCGCATTTCCGATGCGGGACCGGATACGATTCGATCGAACATTTGACGGACTCATCCCAGACCTCCCCCTCATTCCTCTCCCCGAGTGACCCGCACGGAGCATTCGCCATTACCTGACCATTTCCATACCCCCACACCGCAATACCCCGGAGCGAAAGCGCCCGCACCGCATCGCGACGATAACGCTCGAAAAGCACGCGGAACCGCATCGGTGAACGCTGACGATTTCCTCTCCTCTTGTGTGAAAACACGCTAGTATATAAGAATAGTGTGATCTCTTCTGGCGACGGTAGCCATTATATTACGTTATTCCTAAGAGTTTGTCAATCCACTCTCACTTCTGAAAAATGTAAATATTGTAATCCTTTAGTTACTCGACATAACGTTGCAATCGCTTGGCTTGTCGAAGCAGTCTCTATCGTCGAGATGTTGCGATCCCCTGAATTTCTGCAATCTTAAGGGAATGGGTGCGATGAGCGCCGGCTCTTTCGATCAGCGTGGTTCCAGGAAATAAGGGGAGTCGATCGAGGATCTGACAGTGCCGGCGTAGAGTGGCGGAATGCGAGCAAGACGAAGCCAACAGAGATCAGGATATCGGTTTGAATGGGAAGAGGCGATTCATGGGTGATTGGCGGCGTTATGGATGCGTTGCCCCAGCGTCAATCGGCGCGCTCCGGAGCGAATCGGGCAAGCCGTGCAGACAATCGGTCGGTAGCGTCATATGATAACGATCCCGCGCGATCAGCCAGAAGGTGAGCGTGGTGAGATGGACGCGGCGGTAGGCTGCGCCGCCCTCCGTTGGCAGGAGGGCGTCGTACTGCGTCAGCCAGTGGAGGGCGCCCTCCCGGTCATCCTCGACGACGGCCAGCACATAGCGAGCTTTCGGATAGTGCGTGCCGAGCATTGCGACGGTCTTCGGCGACGCGGATTTGACGGGTGTGAGCAGTTTCCGCACGCGCGCGTCATTCGCCCGACTCGCACCCCAGAGCGCCAGCGCGTATTGCACGCGGTGAGGGAGCGTGTCTCCTTTCTGCTTCACAACGGCGTCGAGCACCTGCGCGAGTGTGTCGAGTTTCTTCGTTACATCGCCGCCCGCCAGAAACGCATCCGCGATCAAATCCGCATTGTTGCCGACATATTCATCGGGCAGCGCCTCGTAAGAATGCACGCGATCATGGAGGCCACGCTGCCAGGCGCGTTCGAGATATGGCCCGACCCGCTCGACCGGGAATCCGGCGGCAAGGTACGCCCGCGCCGTGTCGCGGCATCGCCACGAGGTCGTTTCGTAGCGCGCGAGGTCGAAGGAGAGCATATCGAGCGCCCGGCGAGCGGCATCGAGCGCCGCCGCCTCACGCGAGGATGTGTCCGTCACCGTGCATCACTCCAGTCGTGGGACGTGGTGTGTGCGGCCTCACCACGGATACCCACAGAGATTGATCGTTCCGTCGCGCGGTGCCTCGCCATGGGCGGGGAGCACCATCGGCAGATTCGTCGTGAAGGGAATCGTACCACCGGGTTGCGCGACGAGAAGCGTGCCGCGATAGCGCTGCCACCCAAGCCGTTCGTAGTACGGCACCGTCGGGGGCAGGCAGACGAGCAGGATAAACGCCACGCCGCGTTCAGCCGTGAAAAAACTCTTTGCCGTGCGTATCGCGGCGGCTGCGTAGCCGCGACCGCGCGCATCGGGGTGCGTCTTCACGCCGCCGATGCCGCCGATGTAGGTGGATACGCCGTCCACGGCGATGTCACGCGTCAGCATCCCGACGTGCGAAACGAGGCGATCGTTGTCATCCCGGACACGGACGGCCCACTGTGAAGGCGCCCATGTCACTTCAGTAGCCGGAAGGGTCGCGATTACGTCCGGCGAATAGACGGCGATGGTGAGCGCGCGCAATTCGTCGCGGTCGGCGGGCGACAAGTCCTCAACAGGGGTGATGTCAATCCGCACCAGATGACTCCGCTTCGTACGGCGGCTCATCGTGCGCGGGGAGCATGAGCAGCGACATCAGGCTGGCGGCGGCGATACCGAGCACCATCGCCGCGAACCCCCAGAGAATGCGGACACTCACGGGCGAAGCCGCGTAGAATTCGTACACGGGCAGGAGCGCCGCGAGATGTTTGCCGAAACCACCGAGCCAGTGCATGAGTAAATTGTTGCGACCGTCCGGCTGGTTGTACAACCACTGCGGTTGACGCAGCCAGCCCGCCGTCCAGAAAAATCCCCACGCGCCGACGATCCCGAGCAGCCATGCCGCGCCGCGTGGGCGCGTCCGCGCGGCGGATTCCCACCACCAGGCGAGCGGGAGTGCGAGGAGTGGCAGCGCGGCCGTCCAGTAGCGCGCCGCCGGTCCCCACTCGCCCCACCAGACGATATATGCACTGATGATGACCGCATACGGAATGAGCACGAGCAACAGCGCGATGCCGTTCGCGGGATGCGCGCGTGTATAGAGCACGAGCGCCGCCGCAGCGAGCAGATAGACCGGCGCGACGATCAATAGCCCCCATTGCGCGTCGAGGAGCGAGCCGAAAAAGCCATTGACCGTACCGGCGACGTTGGAGAAGCCCGCATGATCCTGCCGGTTCGGGACAGGATAATGATAAAAGACGAGCGAGTAGAGTTCGAACAACCCCAGCAACCCGGCGGCGGGCGCGTTGCCGAACATTGCCGGGCGCCACGCCGCACGGAGATGCCGCCACGCAAAGAGGATCGCCAGCCCCGCGACGACCGGAACGAAGCGCGCATGCAGCCAGGGGAGATACCCGACGCTGAGGCCGATAACCGCCCACTGCAACGGCGTGTTGCGGGGCGCGAGCAGGCGGCGGACGGCGTAGATGAGCAGGAGCGCGGCGGGCATCTCCGGGAAGATCAGGAAGGCATAGGTCGCCAGCGGCACGCTCGCCATCAGAATTGCGGTGAGAATCAGCGCGCGATGGCGGGCGGCGACGCTCCGCGCGAGGAGGAAAAGGTTCGCCGCGACAGCGGCGGCCATCAGGTTATAGAGGAGCACCACACCCGTTCGCCCGCGCAACGCGAATGGCACGAGGATGAGGACGGGGATACCGAGGCCATGCTTCGAGTACAGCCCGGTACGAAACGTCTTCGAGGCGTGCGGGGGCAAATCCGGCGAGATGTTCGGCCAGCCCTGCCAGTTTCGCGGGAGGGGATACGAGGGATAGAACCGGAGCCAATCGTGCGCCGCGAAGTTGTTCGTCTCGTCAATGTCGTGATCGTGGAGGATCGAATAGGCGGTCATCAGATAGAACGGTTCGTCGCCCGTCACCGGATCGAGGCGCGTCGTGATGCGTGGGATGCAGGCGGCGAAGATCAGGAAGGCGATCCCGAAGACCGCCAGCGCAATCTGATGGTCGGTGAAGGTGGCGAGACGCAGGCGGAAGCGCGCCTGCGTTTCGGGGCGGGCGGTTGTCGTCATCGCGCGACACTCCGCGCCAACACCGTTTCGTAGATCGCTTCCACGGTCTCCGCCTGCGTTGCCCAGGTCTGCTCCCGCCACGCGCGTTCCCGCGCGGCGTCTCCGAGCGAGCGCGCTCGATCCGGGTCCGCAAGCAGACGTATCACGGCGGCGGCGAGGGCGTGCGGGTCACCCGGCGGAACGAGCAGCCCCGTCTCATTATGCCGAATGACGCTAGCGTTCTCGCCCACGGCGGTTGCGACGATAGCCTGCCCGGCCGCGAGCAAATCGAGCGTTTTGACCGACGATTTTGCGCGGTTAATCAACGTATCGTCGAAGGGGAGGAGCGCGACATCCGCCGCGCGGACGTACGCGGGAACCATCGCGAACGGGACGATACCCGTGGCCGTCACCGCGTCCCCGTGCTCGGCCAGTGCACGCCGTGCGTGGATGTCCTCACCGTGCAGGCCACTCCCGACAACAAGTAATCGCGCCGCCGGGCATGCCGCTCGAATGAGGCGGAAGCATGACGCGACGGTCTCCGGCGCGAACTCCACGAAGCGGGTGTAGAGGAGGACCGTCGGGCCATCGAGGACGCGTTCGCGTCGTATCCGCGCGGCATCCCGCATGATCGCCGCCTGACCCGGCCATGCGGCATACCGCGTGCGATCGAGCGCGTTGGGGAGATACGTTACCCGGGTCGGTGGGATGCCCAGCCCCCATTGCTGCGCTTCGAGCGTTCTGCTCGCGACGGTCACATGCGCGGCGCGGTGGGGAAGATGCCGCTCCTGCCAGGCGAAGAGCTGTCGTTGCATGGCGGAATACGTGCCGCGGTCATTCCAGCCGCCCACGCCCTCCCAATCGTCCGTGTCGAGTACGATGGGCAACGTGCGGAGAAGCGACATAACCAGCCCGGCATATCCCTTCGGCTTGAAGAGATGGACGACATCAGGCCGTGCCGCCGCCACTGCTGCTCGTAGCGCGCCGACGATGCCCGGCGTCCGCATACGCGACGGCAACGCGATGTTGACGACGCGCACGCCGCTCTCTACCCACGATTTTCCGGCATCCGTGGGGTGATCCCAGGGCGGTACGATCATGGTCACGTCGTGACCACGCGCGGCGAGTTCCCTGCCCAGCGGCAGCGCCCGGTAGGTCATCGTCGCCTTCGGCTGCATCCCGAACCCGCCGAGCAAGACAATCCGCCGCGCGCGAAGGCGGTTGGGGGGAATCAATGCAGGCGGAGCGGACGCGACCGTCTCAAGCATAGCGAGGATGATACCACGCGCACTCAGCCCGCGAGCGGTTCGTTATTGCGGGCGAAGCGTTGACCGTTGATGCTGGGGACGGTGTAGGTTCCCTCGGTCACCGGCACGCGTACGGTGCCCGCCGTGACGCCGACGATGCGGACCATGTCGCCCGGTTGGAGCGACTGCACGCGCGGCGAAACGGGGAAACTGACCCGACCGGCGTACCCGCGTTGCGGCGGGACGGCGATATAGAAGATGAGCGTCGCACCTTCAGGGATAGGCACGGTGAGGACAACCGCGCCGACATCAACGTCCACGCTCGGCCGAACGGCGTACGTCGCGATGGCGGGCGTGCCGACCGGCCAGTTCGCGTTCCGCAACGTGTCAGGCGCTTTCGGTGATTCATTCGTGTCGGTCGTCGGTGTCGGATAGAACGCGGGCGTCGGCACACGCACGCCGACAAATGGCGTAATCGTCGCAGTGGGCGGGGCAGTCACCGTCGGAGGCGCGGCAGGCGTCGCGGTTGGCGTGGCGCCCGCGCATGCAACGACAGTTACTCCCAGCAAAAACATGCAAACAAGAGCTATACGATGCATTGATGCCTGCTCTGCTATGTCAACATAGCACTTGCGCGAAATCAGCATGGTAGAAGACTATTCGATTTTGTTCCCTTTGGCGAGGTTGCATGTAGCACAGAGAAGTTGGATGTTCGCTGCTGTAATTGATGCGCCGCCACGTGAGTACGGAAGATCATGATCAAAATGTAGATTACGAGTGCTACCGCACTTGACACATTTACCCTTATCGCGCTTCCAAACTTCACGCTTGACTGTCGAAGGAATGATGCGGTTGTGTTCTATGTCATAATGGCGTGTAGAGTCAGTACTCGACTCGACAGTATCTGTGAGTTCAAGGCGGAATTTCCACACCTTACGTCCGTTGCTCTTCTCCTGCCATG
>JAICJW010000581.1 GCA_025928215.1 Chloroflexia bacterium
CGCGACGCCGACCGCGCTTGCGCCAGGACTGACTGCGCCCGTCATCGCGCCGACGGACACGCCCCCACTGGCGACCACCGCGCCCGCTGTCCTTGCCGCCACGTCCGCGCCAACGGCAGTGACGGCAACGCGCGCCCCACCTGCCGCCCGCAGCACAGCGACCGCGACACGCGCCACCACCGCGCGCCCGGCTGCGGCCACGACGCGAGTATCAGCGACCGGTACGCGAGCGCCCGTGGTTGCCTCACCCGCAACCGGCGCCATCCCAGGGGATATCTACAGCTGCAAGGACTTCCCCTCGCAGGCGGCGGCGCAAGCATACCTGCGGCAGTACCCGTCCGATCCAAGCAAGTTGGATACAGACCGGGACGGGATCGCGTGCGAGAGCAATAAAGCGCCGAAAGACACCGTCCCGGTAGTGCGGACATGAGCGACCCGTCAGAGAGTAGGGCAGTGACGCGCGTCGCCGGATACGTGCGCGTCTCGACAACGGTCCAGGAGGAGGGCGGCTCGTCGCTCGGCACCCAGGAAGCGGCGATCCGCGCCTATTGCGCCGAGCGTGGCTGGCAGGTTGACGAGCGCGAGTTTCAACGCGAGACGCATACCGGCGCCGAGTTGTTCGAGCGGCCCGCCCTCACGCGGCTCCGCGAGGCGATCAAGGCGAAGCGCATTGATGCCGTCGTCTGCTACGCGGTGGACCGGCTCTCCCGCGACCCGTACCACCTCGCCCTGCTCATCACCGAGGCGGAGCATGCCGGCGTCGCGATCCACTTCGTCACCGAGACGCTCGACGCGACACCGATCGGCCGCCTCATTTTGCAGGTGCAGGGCTTCGCCGCTCAGATGGAGCGCGAGAAGCTCCGCGAGCGCAGTATGCGCGGCAAGCGGGCCATCCTGCACGCCGGCCGGCTCGTCGGGAGCGGCACGCACCTTTACGGCTATCGCAACGACAAGGAGCACGGCCGCCGCCTTGTTGAGGAGGCGGAGGCGACCGTCGTGCGGCAAATGTTTGATTGGGTAGCGACGGAGGGCTGTTCGGTGCGCGCGGTGACGCGACGGTTGCGCGAGCGGGGTGTCCCGCCCCCCGGCACGGGCAAGTTCCGCTACGCCGATCCCGATCAGGAGCGCCAGTGGGGACCATCGCAGGTGAACCGGATGCTGCGTGATCCCGCGTATAAGGGTGAATCATACGCGCTCCGGCACACCGCCGATCACCATAAGCGCGGCAGGCCGGACTTTCGCCCGCCCGATGAATGGCTTCGGCTGCCCGACGGCCTTACTCCGGCCATTGTCTCACCCACGATCTGGGATGCGGCACAAGCGCGCCTCGCGACGAACACCGGCGATGCCACGCGCTCCGTTCGCATCCCCGCCCTCCTCAGAGGCCACATCTTCTGCCCGCTG
The DNA here is from genome assembly GCA_025928215.1 of Chloroflexia bacterium. Lineage (GTDB taxonomy): Bacteria > Chloroflexota > Chloroflexia > Thermomicrobiales > JALYUS01 > JALYUS01. Next base: position 1,405 of record JAICJW010000581.1, read on the forward strand.
TGCGGCCGCAAGATGATCCCGGAGATGGATCACGGCCATCTCCGCTATCGGTGCGGATCGCGCGTCGCCCTCGTGCGCTGTCCCGCCCCACAAGTGACGGCGCGGGAGGTTGAGCCATGGGCGTGGGAGCGGGTTTCCGCCGTCCTCCTCGATCCGCGTCTGATCGCGGCGGGGACGACTGCGTACGAAGCGCATGACATGACGGCAGTGATGGCGCGTGACCGCGACACGGCACGGCGCGAGCTGAAGAAGATCGAAGGGCAGCAACGGCGGTACCTCGATCAGTTCGGCGCATCCGACAACCCCGCGTTTCCGTGGCATCTTGTGGAAGAGAAGATCACCGCGTTGCAGCGCGAGCGTGCCCGATGGCAGGAGATCCTGGACCGCTCGGAGCAGGCGGTCGCGGCATCACGGCGTGATGAGC
>JAICJW010000064.1 GCA_025928215.1 Chloroflexia bacterium
AAGCAGATGCGCATCGAGGGCGGTGAGCATCGCGTCCCGCCGCTCGCGATACGTCGTGCGCATCATCGCGACATCCCGCGCCGCCGTCTTGCCGCCGCCCTGATCCCAATAATGGATCAGCGCCCGCTGGGGTAAGCGCGCGGTGAAACGGTCCGTCACCATCTTCATCGCCGTCAGCCGGGCCATCAGGGGCGACGCGGCGATCACCGCACCGACGCGTAGATCGGGCGATACCGTCTTCGCCGCACTCCAGACATAGACGACGCGGCCATCCGTGTCACCTGCCTTGATTGGCGGCGGCGGCTCGCGGTCATAGACGAAGGGGTTGCAGTGGTCATCCTCGAGGATCAGGACGCCGTGCCGCGCGGCGATCTGGAGCATCGCGCGGCGGCGATCTATGGGGAGAACAGTACCCATCGGGTTATGCGAGGTCGGCACGGTGTAGATGAGGCGGGGCCGCTCCCGCTCGCAGACCGCCGCGAGTGCGGACATATCCATCCCCTGATCGTCCGTCGGTACCGGGACGATGCGCGCCCCTGCCGCGGCGAAGATGTCGAGCGCGGCGGCGAACGTCGGTACCTCGCAGGCAACCCGCTCGCCGGGCCCAACGAGGGAGCGCGCGACGAGATCAATCCCTTGCTGGCCGCCTGTCGTGATGAGCACATCGTCCGCGCTCGCCGTGAAGCCCCAGCCCGCGCACCGCGCCGCGATGGCGAGGCGCAGATCCGGATCGCCGAGCGCCGGGCCGTAGCCGAGCAGGTCGCCGTCCAGTTCGTCCACCGCCGTTTTCCATGCCTTTTTGAGATGGACGACGGGCAGCATGTCCGCCGCGGGCTGCCCGGAGGCGAGCGAGATCACTCCGGCGCGGTGGGCGGGCGTCATAAGTTGGTTCGGACGGGCGGCGCGCACCGGCAGCGGGAACGGCGGCAGCGTCAGCGCGGGGGAGGGGGGCATCATCTCCGGGTCGCCAATCGGCGGCACGACGTATGACGGCAGATACGAGGCATGCGCCGCCGCCGCGCCGGTGCGATCCCGCACGAATGTCCCGCGTCCGACCTGCCCGGAGACGAGATTCGCCTCCCGCAGCGCCTCATATGCCTGTGCGACGGTGATAACGCCGACGCCGAGCGTCTTCGCGAAGCCGCGCACGGTCGGCAGCCGCGTGCCGGGCGGTAATTGGCCGCTCGCGACCCCGGCGGCGATGCGATCGGCGATCTGCCGGTAGAGCGGCGTGCCGCTGCCCGGCTCCAATACTCCGAGATCGAGATCGTCGCTCGCTGCCATGCTGCCTCCGCCGTACGTTCGCGCCTCCTCCCCAGTATACGGCACGCCGCAACGAAGAGGCTGAATACCGCCATTGCAAACTGCTTGACAGCGCAGCGAAGCATGGTACGCTAGCAATAGGTACAATAGCGATTGTTATTAGATACAATCATTGAGGAGGAATGGCGGTGCAGCGATACTTGGAGCGGCCATTGACGCAGGTGCGGCGGAAGGACCGGGTGCTGGCGGACGAGGAATGGATGGACCGGATGCTGGCGATCAGCGCCCTCGGCCATCTCGCGATCAGCCATGAAGGGCAGCCGCTCCTGCACAGCAACTATTTCTGGTTCGACGGTGAGCGCGTCTACTGGCATACCGCGCAAGTCGGCAAACTGCGGGCGATTCTGGATCAGGGGGCCGCGCGCGCCTGCTTCACGGTCACGGAGTTCGGCCGTGTGTTGCCCGCCAGCACGCCCTTCGATTTCAGCACGGAGTACGCGAGCGTCGTGCTCTATGGCACCGTGCATGTCGTGGCGGATGCGGCGGAGAAGAAGTACGCGCTGGAAGGCGTGATGGCGAAGTATGCGCCGCATCTCGTCGCCGGGGTGGATTACGAGCCGATGCCGGAGAGCGACATCGCGATCACGAGCGTCTACCGCTTCGACATCGAGACGCGGGTCGGCAAGCACAATGTCAAGCCGGAGGAATATCCGGCCTATCCGTATCCGCATGGCTCGTTCATTGATGCCGAGCGCGACGCGGGCCGCGCGACGATGCGGGAGAAGGAATTGGCATAGGGGGCCGCGATGATCGTCAATTCCCTTTTTCTCTCCGCAGTCGGCTTGGGGGTTGCCTATAACGCCGCGCCGGGGGCGGTGAATACCGAAGCGTTGCGGCGCGGGTTGGCGCGGGGCTTTCGGCCCGCGCTCCTCGTGCAACTCGGCGCGCTGATTGGCGACGCGACATGGGCAGCGCTCGCCCTCACCGGCACGGCGTTCCTCGTCCACAATCGCCCGGTCCGTCTCCTCCTCGGCGTGGCGGGGGCGTGCTTCCTCCTCCGGCTGGCGTGGAGCGCCTTGCAGGAGGCGTGGTCGGGTGGGCTGCCCCGCGCGCATGGCCGCATCGCGCGCGGCGACTTCGCAACCGGCGCGGTCTTCTCCCTTGCCAATCCCTTCGCCCTCGCCTTTTGGACAGGAATTGGCGCGGGCTTTGCCGTGACGGATACGACGACCGCGCCGGTGGGGCGATTCGCTCTGCTGTTCGGCGGGTTCGTGCTCGGCGCGCTGCTCTGGTGTCTCTGCATCCCGGTCGTCATTGGCTGGGGGCGGCGCTTCGTCCGCCCGGCGGTCTTCCGCTGGATCAACGCGCTTTGTGGCCTCGGCCTCGGCGACTTCGGGCAGACGCTCGTCTGGCACACCCCGTCGGACCGCCTCGGTCATGCATCAGCCGCCATGACAGCGACAGAACGGGACTGAGCGCGGAGAGGAAGCGGGTGTATGAACCGCACGCGTATACGCGCGGAAGAAGCGGGCGGGTTGCGGATCGCGGTCATGGCACAATTGCCGCGACATGCACCGGTTGTCGTCGCGGTCGCGCTCCGCTATATCCTGCTCTGGAGTTCCTCCTCTAACTGATCGGCCAGTCGGCAGTCGCTCCGTCGAAGTGAGTCGGATAACCTGCCATCTTGTACAATGCGCACCGGGGTTTCGCGGTACGGTGAGGGAGGAGTGCGGTAATGGCAACGCAAGCGACGCCGGCGCGTACGGCGGTGGCGGTCGGTCAGGTGGAAGGTATCTTCATCGCCCCGGCGGCGGGAGCGCCGATGGTCGCGCTGGAGCGGGCGCGCGTCGTCGCTGGGCGCGGGCTGGAAGAGGACCGCTACTTCGACGGGCGCGGCTACTACTCTCAGGTACCGCCGCTGACGGGTCGCCGGTTGACGCTGATCGAGGTGGAATCGCTCGAAGCAATGGCGCGAGAGACGGGCATCGCCCTCGCGCCCAACGAGTGCCGCCGCAACCTCGTCACGCGCGGTATTCGCCTGGACGCGCTGATCGGCAAGCGGTTCCGCGTCGGGGAGATCGAGTGTTACGGCGAGCGGCTCTGCCCGCCCTGCGGCTACATCGAGGAGCTGACCGGCAAGCCCGGCCTCAACCGGGCGATGACCGGCCGGGGCGGTATCCGCGCCGAAATCCTCCTCGATGGCGCAATTGCTCTCGGCGATGTCGTGGACCTCAGCAGCATCGCCCCATGACGACCCGCTTCATCATCGAGCCCCCGTTCTGGTCGCTCTTTCCCGCCGCGCGGGTCGGCGTCGTTCTCGTGCGCGGCGTAGACAATACCCGGCATGCCGATGCCTGCGCCGCGCTCCTCCATGACGCGATGGCGGAGGCGGCGGGGCGCATCGGTGACGCCGATATGGCGACGTATCCCGCCGTCGCGCCGTGGCGCGAGGCATACCGGGCCTTCGGCGTCAAGCCCGCGAAGCAGCGTTCGTCCATCGAGAATCTGCTTCGTTCGGCGGTCGCGGGGTCGCTGCGGAGCATCAACCCGCTCGTGGACGTGTACAATGCGGTCTCACTCCGGCATCTCCTCCCGTGCGGCGGTGAGGACCAGCGCGCGATCCGGGGCGATATCCGGTTGACGCGCGCCATCGGCGGAGAAGATTTCGTATCGCTCGGCAGTGCCGAGCCGCAACCGCCACAGCCCGGCGAGGTGATCTATCGCGATGCGGTCGGCGTCATCTGCCGCGCGTGGAACTGGCGCGAAGCGGAACGAACGAAACTGACGGAGCGGACGACCGATGCCTTTCTCTGCATCGAAGCCCTACCGCCAACCGATGCGGCGGCATTGGAGGCGGCGTGCTCTGCCCTTGCCGCGCTCGTCATGGAGCATCTTGGCGGCACGTCGTCCCTGCATCTCCTGAGCATCGCGCAGCCGGAGATGGATCTTTCCGCATGAGAGTGGAGCAGGCTTCAGCCTGCAATCGGCTCGGCGGGCTGTATCTGCCCAAAGGGCGCCCGTCCACCAGAAAGGGCACTGTGGAGCAGCCAATCATCAATATCGTCGGGGAGACGGTCGCGCTTGGGCCGCGCCGTCGCGATCACATCCCGCTCCATCAGCGGTGGGCAAACGACTTCGCGGTTGCGCGCAATCTTGGCGCATTCGGCCCCGTGACCATTGAACGAGAGACTGCCCACTACGAGCGTATCGCCACAGCAAATGACTATCTCTCCTTCACGATCTACGAGCGTGCCGGCATGCGACCGATTGGCTCGACGGAGCTGATGCAGATCGAGTATCGCAATGGGCGGGCGGAGTTCGGCATCTTCATCGGCGAGGCGGAGGCGCGCGGCAAGGGATACGGCACGGAGACGACGCGGCTGATGCTCGATTATGCCTTCACCGCCCTCGGCCTACGCAATGTCGCGCTGACCGTCGCGGAATGGAATGTCGCCGGGCAGCGGGCATATGCGAAGGCGGGATTCCGCGAGTATGGCCGGCGGCGGCAATGCTGGCCGATGGGCGGGCGTTGGTGGGATGAGGTCCACATGGACGCGCTTGCGACCGAGTTCGAAAGCCCGGTGCTTGGGCGAATTTTTCTGCCGGACGCGCCGCGCTGAAGGGAGTGACAGTGGCGATCCGCGCGATCATCGTGGATATCGGCGGCGTAATTCTCCTCCGCGAGGAGACGCCCGCGCAGCGCCGCTGGGAAGAGCGATTCGGCTTCGCGCGGGGCAGTTTCGCGCGCGGACTCTTTCGTCCCGATCTTTCCGCGCAGGCGACGATTGGCGCCGTCCCCACCGCGCACGTCTGGGGCGAGATGGCGGCGCGTCTGGCGCTCACTACGGCGGACGTGCGGGAACTGCGGCGCGATTTCTTCGCGGGGGAGCGGCTGAACGAGGAATTTGCGTCACATCTCCAGCATCTTCGCCCTGCCTATCACACGGCGGCCTTGAGTAATGCGTGGTCCGGCACGCGAGAAGCGATGACGCTGCATTACGGCATGGACCGGCTGGTGGACATGATGCTCTTCTCTGATGAGGTGGGTATCGCGAAGCCCGACCCCCGGATATACCACCTCGCCGCCGAACGGCTTGCGGTGCGCCCCGAGGAATCGCTGTTTGTGGATGATGTTCTGCCGAACGTCGAGGCCGCGCGGGCCGTCGGGATGACCGCCGTTCACTTCCACGACACCGCGCAGGCAATCGCGGCAATCGAGCAATGCCTACGCGGACAGGAGACAACCAACGAAAGGGGCAGCGATGCCAGCGGATGATGCGGTGATCTGTTCGATTCAGGTGGGGATGCCGACATCGTATAGAACGGAGGGCGCGGCGGATGAGATGGACCGCGCGTGGGTGACGAGCTTCGCCAAGCAGCCCGTCGTCGGGCCGTGCTGGCTGGGGCGAGAAAATCTCGCGGGGAACCGGCAGGCGGATACGAAGAATCATGGCGGGCCGGACAAAGCGGCGCTCTGCTACGGCGCGAGCCATTACCCCGACTGGCGGGCCGAACTGAACCGCCCTGACTTCCCATACGGCGGCTTCGGTGAGAATTTCACGATCGCCGGTCTCTCCGAGCAGACTGCCTGCATCGGCGATACCTGCGCCATCGGCGAGGCGCGCGTGCAGGTCTCGCAGCCGCGCGGGCCGTGCTGGAAGATTTCCCGCCGCTGGCGCATCGAGGACCTGACGGCGCGTGTCCTGGCGACGGGCCGCACCGGCTGGTATCTCCGCGTCCTCACCGAAGGGGAAGTCGCGGCGGAGATGCCGATCGTCCTGCTCGACCGCCCCTACCCCGCGTGGACGATTGCGCGCGTCAACACGATTCTCTATCATCCCGGCCACCCCAATACTGCCGCGCTCGCCGCCTGCCCGCTGCTCGCGTCGGGACTGCGCGGCCGGCTTGCGCGCCGCTGAGTAGCATCTCGCAAGGAAACGGGAGCGGCACGCCTGCCGCTCCCGAGGGAGGCCGTCCATTGGATGCCGACGCCGCGGAGGAGAAACGACGCGGCGATGGACGGATAGGCCGGAGAAAAAACGGTTCGACCGTTGCAACAATCGTAGACGGCTTCACTGAACGCGATCTGAGCATCATATGAAAACATGCTGAGAAACGGCATGTTCACCATAAACGGTTGTTGTTCCACGTGCAACGACCAAAGGTCGCCGGTTTCATGGCATGGGAGAAGGTGTCGGCGTGGTTGGCATCGCGTAGATAAGATCGGGCCAGCGTTCCTGCATGTCGCGCGCGTTGTCGCGGGTGATGAGGCGGCCGGAGACGGCATTGACGGGAATCTCCTCGCCATTAATCCGCACGACCAGGTCGGACGCGGGCTGTTTCTTGCGGACGAGCGCGGCGATATTCCCGACCGCCGCGACGCCGAGGTCTTGCGGGCGGGGGTCCACATCGCCCGCAAGCGTGCCATCGAGCACCGCCTGAATGGCCTCTTTCGTGCCGCCGTGCCCAATGATTTCCACACCGGCGAGCGCCCCCGCCCGCTTGAGCGTCGCCATTGCCGCGAGCGCGAGGATGTCATTACCCGCGATGATCGTCCGCACGCCTTGATCGCGCACCGCCAGTGCGACGATGCCGGGCAGGTCAGAAGGGTTCGTGACCGTCATTGCCTGCACGGTGGCGGAGACCTTCGCGAGCGCTTCCTCCGCTCCGGCGGTGAAATCATCGCTCGATACCTCATTTGCGGTGAGGATCAGCGCCGGGCCGGTAGCGGCGGATTTGGCGGTCACGCGTTTCGCCGCTTCCCGGCCGGCCGCGCGCTCGTCGGGGCGGATCAATGAATCCACCGCCGTCCCGACCGGTGGCAGGTCAATCGCCACGATCGGGATACCCTTCGCTCGCGCGGCGGCGACAGGTGGGCCAACGAGCGTCACATCCACCGGCAGCACGATCAACCCGACGATGTTCAGTCGCACGAGATCGGCAATATCGGTGGCCTGCTTCTCTGCCTTGCCGTCCGCCGAGCGATAGATGAGCGAAACATTGTTCTTGCGCTGATTGTCCGCCAATCCCTTCTGGATCAACGTCGTCTCCGTTGAATCCACATTCGGCAGGCTGACGCCGATCAGCGGCAGTTGCTTGGGCGCGATGGGGGAGGCCGTCGCGGTCGGTGCGGTGGCGCCGTGCGTGCATCCCGTGAGCGCGACAACCAACAGGAAACATATCCCGATAATCCGTGGTGGCATCATCATGTTCATAGCCGGAGGGTACAACCGTCTCCCGCGCGCGTCCATCGCGACCGATAGATTACTGGAGCGCCCGCTCGCGGCGCGCGAGTAACAGGGGTGAGAGGGCGAGGGGCAGCCAGAAGGTGAGGCCGCGGAAGATCAGCGTCGCTGCCAGGGCCGCTTCAAAAGGGATGCCGCGCCGCACAAGCACAACGACCATCGCCGCCTCGAATGACCCCGCGCCGCCCGGCAGGAAAGAGATCGCGGCAAGTGCCGTCGCCGCCGCGAAGGCGATGAGAATCGTGTTCCCATGCGCCGGAGCGCCGAGCGCGGCGAGCGCGCAGGCAATGGTCAGGCAATCCCCGCCCAGCGAAGTGAGTTGCCAGAGCACCGCGCGCACGAACCAATCCGGTCGGGTGGCAGCGAGGCGCGCGCCGTGCCAGACTTCATTGATGAATCGCTCGATCCGTTCCTCGGTGATGTGAAAGGCGCGGATCGGCATGATCCCGCCGATCACGCGGTTGCCGGTGAAGGCCCAGCGGAGCAGAATCGGCTTCAGCCCGCGCCGCCGCAGCCAGCGCAGCACGAAGAATCCACTCGCCGCCACGAGCAGGACCGGCACGAGGATGAGTATCTGCTCCATTGCACCGCGCGTGACGAGGACGAGGACGCCCCACGTCGTCACAATGGCGAAGGCGACGGTATAGGAGACGATCTCCAACGTATGGACGACGAGGATGCGTGCCTCCGGGATGCCGCGCCGCCGGAGCGTCGTCACGAGGTAGACGCTGCTCGTCACACCCATCGTCGGCAGGACGCGATTAATCGTCAGAACGACCGTCGCCACACGACCGAGCAGCCTCACCGGCTGCGGATACCCCTGCTGGCCGAAGAGCGAGGCATAAATACGCGTCAGGGCGAGATAGGGGAGGATCTGGGTGAGGGCCGCGACGCCTAACCAGCGCGGGTCCGCACCGCGTAATGCCTGCCAGACGGACGACAGTTCACCGGCACGAATGAGCGCGAGCACGGCGACGAGCGCAACGACACCGAGGATGCCGACCGCACGCCAAGGGATGCCCATCCCCCGACCCCCTCCCGCAGGTGCCCTCTGGGCAGGAGGAAGGGGAGAAGATGCCATTGATACTCTTGCTCCCCCCTCTTTTGTCGGGAGGGGGGGTGAGGGCGTGGGTAGTTCCCGCGATGGCAGCGTAGCCACGATTGTTTACATCCCCGCCGCCACGGCCATCTGTGCCTCGGCGGCGCGGTGCTGCGCGCGGAACCAGTCATAGGTGCGGCGCATCCCTTCGCTGAAGGGGATAGTTGGCTCCCAGCCGAGATCGCGCTTCGCCTTCGCGGCGGAGATAACCCGGTCGCGATAGTCGCCGGGACGTCCCGGTTGCTCCTCGATCGTCACATCGCCGCCGACGAGATCGCGCACCGCGTCCGCGACCTGCCGGATGGTGATCGTCTCCGGCCCTTCGAGATTGTATGTCTGGTTCTTCGCCACCTCGCCGAGGGCGAGGACGTGCGCGCGCGCGAGATCGCCGACGTAGAGGAAATGGCGGCTCGCATGGCCGACGGTCAGCGGTTCGCCGCGAAGCGCTTTGCCGAGGAACTTGGCGATCACCAGTTCGTCCCGCATTCGCGGGCCGTAGGGGATACCGTAGCGGAGCACCGTATAGGGAATGCCGTACAGATGGCTCCAATCCGATAGCAACATCTCCCCGGCGATCTTCGAGGAGGTATAGACATGGTTCGTCGCGTTCGCGGTGAGCGGCGTCCCCTCCGTCAGTGGTTCGGGCGCGTCCGGCGGGGCGGCATTGTAGACCCAGACGGTCGAGGCAAGGATGACCCGCTCGACGCCCGCCCGTCGTGCCGCCTCCAGCACATTCGCCGTGCCGAGCACATTGGTGCGCACGCAGGCGACGGGATCGCGATAGGCATGATTGACGTTCGAGACGGCGGCGAGATGGAAAATCGCCTCCTGCCCCGCGAAGGAGGCGGCGAGCGTATCCACATCTTCAATAGTCCCTGGAGTGAACGGCACATCGCCCCGATGCATTCGCACGCCGGGGAAATCGAGCGCCGTGACATCCTTCCCCGCGCCGATCAACGCGTCCACCACATGCGATCCGATGAACCCGCCCGCACCCGTGACCAGAACGTACTGCACGTTATTCCTACCCCCTAACCCCCTCCCGAAACGGGAAGGGGAGCGATTTCTGACGACTGGCTACCGAGGACTGGCTACTGATTGCTCGCTCAACACCGCCGCAAGCGCCTTGAGAACGTGCCGGGTCTGATCGTCCGTCATCGTGGCGGAGATCGGCAGGCAGAGTTGCCGCGCGCAGGTATCCTCCGCCTGTGGGAGCGATCCGGTTCTCCACTCCGCGAAGACGGGCTGCTCGTGGCAGGGCACGTCGTAGACTTCGCCGGAGCAGGCGACGTCCCATTCCTCGCGCAGCCGCTGCTTAAACGCGCCGCGATCCACACCGGCGGGGAGCAGCACGGGATATTTATAGTCGCACGAGACGCCGTTATCCGGCGGGCGGATCGGGGTAATGTCGGGCAAACCGGGTAATCCCTCATCGTACAGGTCGGCGATGTGGTTGCGGTGGGCGATGAACTCGTCCAGCCGCGCCAGCTGCGAGAGGCCAATCACGGCGTGGACTTCGGACATTCGCCAGTTGTTGCCGAGGCGGGTGTGAAAGTTCGTCAGAAAGCCGGCCTTGCCCTGATCGCGGTAAATACGTGCCTCTTCCGCCATGTGGTCGTCGTTCGTGACGATCATGCCGCCCTCACCGGACGTCATGACCTTCGTTGGATAGAACGAGAATGAGGCGGCGTCACCCCATGTCCCGGCGCTGCGGCCATCGGGGTGCCCGTTCGACGGGCCGATGCTGCCCTGCGCGTGCGCGGCATCCTCGAAGAGCCAGCAGCCGTGTGCATCGCAGAGGGCGCGGATTTCGTCCATGTGCGGCGTGATGATGCCGCCGATGTGGACGACGATCACACCCGCCGTCTCCGGCCCGATCAGCGTCCGCAGATGGTCAATATCCACGGAGAGCGTCGCTGGGTCCGTGTCAATGAATCGTACACGCCCGCCCGCGTGGAGGACGGCGGCGGGGGTGGCAAAGAACGTATTCGTCGGGACAAGCACCTCTTTGCCTTCAACACCGAAGACGCGCAGCGGAATTTCGATGGCGCTCGTGCCACTCGAAACGGCGATGGCGTGCTTGACGCCGATCTTCGCCGCGAACTGCTCCTCGAATTGCCGCCCGTATTTGCCAAGTGTCAGTTGGCCGGTCTGGAGGATTTCGTCAATCTGGCTGAGGATCGCCGCGCGGTCCTCCGGCGGGAAATAGATACTCGCCGCGGGTACTTTCATACGCGTTGCCGCACCCTTTCTTTTCTTCCTCTTCCCTTCACGCGGATCATATGCTTCCTCCCGCGCTCGTGTACGATCATGGCATACGGACCATGAATGGGAGATGAAATGCCGCATACGCACATCGTTCCGGTTTCGACAGACGCCGCTCGCCGCTGCTACGATGCGGGAATCTGCACTGATGGCACGGTGATTGTTCATGAGGGGATGTCTTAATGACCACTGCGAATCCTGGGCGACCGACCGATGGGGAGTATTTGCCCTACTATGAGCCGTATATCCGTCGCGTACCCGATGGCGACATTGGAGAAATCTTCGAGCGGCAGATCGCGGAGACGGCTGCATTCTTTGCGCCATTCAGCGCGGAGCAGGCGCGGTGGCGCCCCGCGCCGAAGGAATGGAGTGTGATCGAGATCGTTGGGCATCTGGCCGATAGCGAGCGCATTTTCTCCTATCGGGCGCTGCGCATCGCCCGCAATGACCCGACACCGCTCCCCGGCGCCGATCTCGAAGCGTACGTGCCGGCGGCGGTCTTTGAATCGCGCAGGCTCGCCGATGTCGTCGGCGAGTATGAGGCGGTGCGTCGTGCCACCATCGCGCTCCTGCGCGGTCTGGATGTGGCGGCATGGACGCGGATGGGGACGGCGGACGGGAATGCGATCAGCGTACGCGCCCTCGCGTACATTCTCGCGGGCCACGAGACGCATCATGTCGAGGAGTTGCGGAAGTCCCGCGATTGGTGAGAATCGCATCTATTCATCGCGGCGTCATCTTCGGACACCGACACTTGTCGTGTGCCGCGTGAACGACGCCATGAGATCATTGCTCGTCGCTCGTGTGCGGGAGGAGAAGGGGAGTGAATGTCTGGGCAGCGCGTCCATAGCGATGGGGACGATCTTCGTATACATGGCACGTGGGGGCCACCCCGGACGCTCGCCGTCCCGACGGAAACCGGCACGCCGCGCACCGTCGAGCGGCGGCTGATCGCCGTCGTACCCGCATACAACGAAGCGCCGACCGTCGAGCGTGTCCTGACACAATTGTACCCGATGGTGGACGGCCTGATTATCGTGGACGACGGCAGCCGGGATGCGACGCGCGCCATCATCATGCGGTGGATCGCGGACAAGCCGCATGCCTCATTGATCGCCTTCGACGAAAACCGGGGACTTTCGGCGGGGTACGGCGCGGCCTTTCGCTTCGTGCGCGCGGAAGTCGCGGCGGGGCGCCTCGACGCGAGCGACCTCGTCCTGACGGTGGATGCGGACGGTCAGCATGACCCGGACGACGTTGCCGCGCTCGTCGAAGCATTGGAGCGCGACGGACTGGACGGCCTGATGGCGCGGCGCGATTTCTCGCTCTATCCGGCGTACAAGAAACTCGGCAATTGGGTGATGTCCGCATGGGCGACGCTCTGGAGCGGGCAGCGATTTTACGATGTCGAGTCCGGCTACCGTGTCTTCCGCGCCGGGCCGCTCGGTGAGGCAACGCGCTATTACGAGGGCTACCGCTACAGCGAGACGGTCGAACTGGCGATGATCCTGCCGCGCCTCGGCTACACACTCGGGAATAATCATCTCGTCCCCGTGCCAATCTACCGCTCCAATACGCGGATGAAAGATGTGATCATTGACCTGATCGCAATGCCGCTGGCGTGGTGGCGGGTGATGACGCGGCGCAATCGCCCGGAAGGGATCAGAGAGCGATGGGCCCCGTGGCTGCCCGGCTTCTTCTTCGCACTGCTGCTCATTGTGCTTCTCCTCGTGGCGGTCAAGCGCATTTTTTTAGGCGATGACTCGATGAGCGTCTACGCCCATGTCTGGTTCATCCAGGACCAACTATGGAGCGGCCACGGCATCCCGCGCCATATCCCGGCGCTTGACGACGGGCGGGCGGTGACCTTCCCGTATGGGCTGGTGCCGTGGCTGCTCGGCGCGCTGCTCTGGCCGCTTTTCCACGAATGGGGCGTCACGCTGCTGATGGTGATTGCCGCTGTCGGGACGCCGATTGCGACGGGTATCGCGCGGCCCGTGATGCGTGATCCGTGGATCATGCTGCTTTTTTTGCTTAATCCCTTCTACATTGATGGTGTGCTCGCCTTTCAATTCCCGTTTCTCTGGTCGGCGTTCTTCTTCTTCCTCTTTGTGATCGCGCTCGACCGCACGTGGGATGGCGCGGCGGGCGTCCTCCTCTGGCTCTGCATCACGACGCATCCGTTGGCGGGCGGCATCGGCGCGCTCTGCTATCTCGCGGTGCACTTCCTTACTGAGCCGGAGCGGCGGTGGCGATTCTTCCTGATGGGGCTGCTGGCGGGGCTGGCGAGCCTGCCCGCGCTCCTTCTCGCCCGCGGGACGCCCGCCCTCGCCGAGAATTCGGCGCGCGTGATCGTCTCGTCCATCGCGGATGGCCTCGTGCGCCGCGCAACGGTGCTTGCCTTTCCCTTCCTCGCGACCGCGCTTGTCGTCTACGCGCGCCGCTGGTACCGCCCGATTTTCGCCGTCTGGATCGTGGGGCTGACGTTCACGCTCTTCATCGTCAATGGTGCGTTCGGCTATGCGCAGGGCGGTTACGGCGGACTCTTCATGCAGTCTCACGACATCTATGCACCGTACTTTGCCTCCGGCCTCTTCGATGCCCGCGCGACCTACCGCGTGATGGAGCCGAACCAGTTCGAGGATGGGCAATACTACTTCCTGCGGCACGGCGCGCGCCTCGCCAACGAGTTTTTCTCCGAGAGCATGTTTCGTCGCTCGTGGACGGAGAGCGAGTACCGGGATTTCCTCGCCGCAAAGCAGATTGATTACGTCTCCATCGAGCGCGGCTACCTCGCCCAGTACCACACCAATGAGCAGCAATTGCTCGATAGCCTGATGCAGCGCGATCTCGCCCACGCCGTCTATCGCGACCCGGCGCAACGCTATGTGATTTACGATGTGCGACCATTCCGGGTGGCGGGGGAAGGGTTGGGGGAGGGGGTTGTATGCCCCGCCACATGACCGTGCGCAGCCAGCGACGCCGCGTGCCCTCACATGGGTTCCTAACGCTGAAGGCGCGGTTTGTGTGGGTGATGGCGCTCGTTCTCTTCGCGCCGCTCGCCTATGGCTGTTATGCGGCGCGGACGCCGTCGTCGCAACTCTTCGGTGACATCTACACG